>JBJTAU010000508.1:0-11940 GCA_046090965.1 Limisphaerales bacterium
ACCGTCATCAACGCCCTCGCCCTTCAGGACGCGCTCGAAAAGCAAAAAGTCCCCACCCGCGTCCAGAGCGCCATCAGTATGACCCAAGTCGCGGAGCCGTTCATCCGCCGCCGCGCCGTGCGGCATCTGGAGAAAGGCCGCGTCGTCATCTTTGCCGGCGGCACGGGCAACCCTTACTTCTCCACCGACACCGCGGCAGCCTTGCGCGCCAATGAAATGAACGCCGAGGCCATCCTCAAGGCCACCCAAGTGGACGGCATATACGACAGCGATCCCAAGAAGAACCCCAGCGCCAAGCGCTACACGCAAATCAGCTACCACGACGCCCTCTCGCAGCAGCTCAAGGTCATGGACGCCGCCGCCTTCGCGCTCTGCATGGACAACGCCATGCCCATCATCGTCTTCGACCTCTTCAAGCCCCACAACATCAAGCGCGTCGTCATGGGCGAGCAGGTTGGCACCCTCGTGACGAGCTGAACCGGCTCCTGCGCCGATACCCTGGAAGCGCTACGGCCTGAGCAGGAAGTAACCGCGCTTGACTTCAGATCAGCCAAACATTTGCTCAGAGCGACCACGTCGAGTTTTCGACCAACCAACCGCAACCCGGACCCTACCATGAAAGGCGTCGCCCTCGCGCTCCTTACCGTCGTCTGTGCCCTCCGCGCGGCCGACGCGCCGAAGGATTTGAACCTCGCCGCGTTGCCGAAGGTGGACGCGACGCAGTTCGTCGGCGCGCAGAAGTGCGCCACCTGCCACCAGAGCTACTTCGATGGCTGGAAAGGCACTTTGCACAGCTAGATGGTGCAAGCGCCGATCGCGGAGGGTCCGAACAAGACCATTCTTGGCGATTTCTCCATCGCCAGCACGAACCACCCGGCGTTGAAGGATGTCAAAGGCGTCGTCGGCAGCCGGTGGAAGCAGCGCTATCTCGTGGAGCAGAACGGCGAGGAGGTCGTCTTCAACGGCCAATGGAGCGTGAAGGAGCACAAGTGGCAGCCTTACACCGCGAAGTCCGACTGGTGGTGGGACCAGCACAAGGATTGGAAGCAGCGCTCGAACTTCAAGCTCTGCGCGGGCTGTCACAGCACGGGCCTGGACACGCAGACGCAGCAATGGCGCGAGTTGAACATCTCCTGCGAGAGCTGCCACGGCGCGGGCCGCAAACATTCCGAGACCTCGCGCCTCGAGGACATCGTCAATCCCGCGCGCTTGTCGCGCGACCGGTCAATGGACGTGTGCCTCTCATGTCATCAGGCGGGCCGCCCGCACGGCGCGCAGACCGAATACGCCTGGGCCGTTGGCTACCAGCCCGGTGACGACCTCCGGCAGTTTTGGCAGGCGTTCGAGCCGGAAGCCAAGGTGACGCCGGAGTTCTGGCTCAACGGCACGGCGCACAAAAACTGTTGTTGCTATGCGCAACCATCCTCCTGGCAACGAAGATGGTGCTCGATCGCGTGGGTGGCCTTGCTGGAAAGTTTCGCCAACAACACATCACTGAAACCTTCTTGTCTGCGCTGCCCACCCTCGCGCGCACGCCCGGCGGGACACTCGACCTCGCCACCGCCACTGCTACCGAAACAGTCCGACGCGAGGATGAAAAAACCGTTGCGTGGGACATGATCTACCTTGGCAAGACCGTCTCCGAAATCTCCGTGCCCGTCACCTATCGCTATCACCTGGTCTTGCGGGACCCGTGGCGATTGGAAGTGTCCGGCTCCACCTGCATCGTCCATGCGCCGGCCATGCGCCCCAGCCTGCCGCCGGCGATCCACACCGACCAGATGCAAAAGCGGTCTGAGGCCGGCTGGGCGCGCTTTGATGCTCGCGAGCAGATGGCGGAACTTGAACGCAGCCTGACGCCCCGGCTCACGCGCACGGCCGGCGACCCGCGCCGACTCGCGCTGGTCCGCGATGAATGCCGCAAAACCGTCGCCGAATTCGTCCGCGACTGGCTGCTGCGCGAGGATCACTGGCGACACGATCGCTTCACCGCCATCCGCGTGGTCTTAGACGATGAGCGGGAGCCAAAACCGGAGCTTGCACCGCCCACGATTTCCCTGAGATAGTCCGCACACGTAATAAGTATGAGCACCGTTCCACACCTGCCCGTCATCCGCCTCGGCCGTAACTATGACTCCCTCGATAAGTTCGAGGTGAAGGACCACAAGACCGGCGAGATCAAGGCTCTCGTTTCCAACGTCAACGCCGGCATCGTCCGCCGTGACCTCGCCAAGCTCGGCGGCGCGCGGGCCGCGCTCAAGAAGTTCACCGTCGCCCAACTCATTGAGCTTTCGGCCAAGGCCGGCGAGCTCTTCCTTAACGGCACCCTGCCGCTCGGCGATCAAGGGCACACGCAGTCCGCGCAGCAATACATCGAGACCCTCTCCTGCACGAGCGGCCTGCCGTGGAACATGGTCCAGCGCAACATGGCCAAGGTCCACTTCGCGCTGACCAACATGAAGTTCGTCCTCAACGGCCTCTCGCGCGGGCTGGACTTGGGCATCCTCGATGCCGGGACAGGCGAACAGTTCGGCACCAAACTTAGCTACTTCCCCACCTGTCAGGCGCTCGGCTTGGTCATGCCGAGCAATTCACCAGCGGTGAACTCGCTGTGGATCCCGGCGATCGCGCTCAAGACGCCTGTCATCATCAAGCCGGGCCGCGAAGAGCCGTGGACGCCTTACCGGCTCATTCAAGCTTTCATTGCCGCAGGCGTGCCGGCTGAGGCCTTCGGCTTTTATCCGACCGATCACGAGGGCGCCGGGGAAATCCTCAAGACCACGGGTCGCTCGCTGATTTTCGGCGACAAGAACACGATGGCCCAATACGCGAACAATCCGGCGATCCAGCTCCACGGGCCGGGCTGGAGCAAGTTCCTCATCGGCGACGACTGCATTGAAAACTGGCGCGACTACATTGACGTGATCGCCGGGGCGATCTCTGACAATGGTGGTCGCTCGTGCATCATCGCCTCCGCCGTGGTGGTGCCCAAATACGGCGCGGAAATCGCCGACGTGCTCGCGCAAAAGCTCGGGCCGTTCGCGCCGACGCGCTCGGATGATCCGAATGCCAAGCTCTCCGGCTTCGCCAACGTAAAGATGGCGGACTACATCGACGCGCAAATTGACGCCGGCCTGAAGACGGCCGGCGCCGTGGACGTGACGGCGAAGTATCGCAATGGCCCACGCAAAGTTGCCTTCGAGGGCGGCACTTACATGCGCCCGACCATCGTGCAATGCGACAGCTTCGATCACCCGCTGGCCAACAAGGAATTCCTCTGCCCCTACGCGAGCGTCGTGACCTGCCCGCAGGCGGACATGCTCAAGAAGATCGGTTACACGCTGGCCGCGAGCGTCATCACGAAGAACCCGCAGTTCATCGAGGCCGTGACGGACTTTGCGGAGATTGATCGCCTGAACATCGGCCCGGTCTCGACGATGAAGATTTCCTGGGACCAGCCGCACGAGGGCAACATGTTCGAGTTCCTCTGGAAGCGCCGGAGCATCGAGCGGGCGTGGTGAGGCACGCGCGCTGAACCATGCACGCGGACGCGGAGCAACACTTGTCCCAGGCCGATCCGGTGCTGGCGCGGGTGATTCGCAAGGTCGGCCCGTGCAAGCTGCGGCCGCGCCGCAACCTTCAGCCGTTTCAGTCGCTCGTGCAGGCCGTCACGCACCAGCAGCTCAACGGCACGGCGGCGCAGGCCATTCTGAAGCGGTTCATCGCGCTATTTCCCCGGGAGAAATTTCCGCGGCCGGAGGCCATCCTTGCGGCGCCGGACGAACGCTTGCGAAGCGCCGGGCTCTCAGGCGCCAAGACGGCGGCGATCAAGGACATCGCCCACAAGACCACCACCGGCAACGTGCCGACGCGCCGCGAGGCCGCGCGCCTGAGCGATGAGGAACTGGTCGCCCGGCTCACGGAGATCCGCGGCGTCGGGCCGTGGACGGTGGAGATGTTTTTGATTTTCACCCTTGGCCGGCGCGACGTGCTGCCCGTGGGCGACTACGGCGTGCGCTGCGGCTTCGCGAAGGCTTACGGCTGGAAGGCGCTGCCCACGCCCAAGGAACTGCTGGCCGAAGGCGAGCGCTGGCGGCCCTACCGCTCCATCGCCTCGTGGTATATGTGGCGCGTGCTGGAACTGAAGTGACCGGCTCAGGGATAATTCTTGAACAGCCTCGAATCCCGGCCAGTCTCTAAGCGCACATGAGTTCCGCAGGTTCTGCCGCTCCGTCTTCCCCGCTGTTTGATTTCGTGCCTCGCACACGGCTCGTGTTCGGCGCGGGAACCGTCGAGCGCACGGGCGAACTCGCGGCCGAACTCGGTGGCCGCCGCGTCCTGCTCGTCACCGACGCTGGCTTGGTGAAGGCTGGCCACGCCGCGCATGTGCAGGACTCGCTCGCCAAGGCCGGTTTGCACGTGAGCCTCTTCGACCGCGCCAAGGAAAACCCCACGACCCAATGCGTTGACGAGTGCGTCGCCGTCGCGGCGGCGGAGAAAATTGATTTGCTGGTCGGCCTCGGCGGCGGCAGCTCCATGGACACCGCCAAGGGCTGCAACTTCATCTTCACCAACGGCGGACGGATGCAGGACTACTGGGGCGTGGGCAAGGCGAAGAAACCCATGCTCCCGCTTATCGCCATCCCCACCACCGCCGGCACGGGCAGCGAATGCCAGTCCGCCGCGCTGATTGCCGACGCGCAGACGCACCAAAAGATGGCCTGCCTCGACCCGAAGGCCGCCGCGCGCGTCGCCATCCTCGACCCCGCGCTCACCGTCTCGCAGCCGCATCGCGTTACCGCGTGCACGGGCATTGACGCCATCGCGCACGCCGTCGAGACCGCCGTGACCACCAAGCGCAACCCGCTCTCGCAGGTGTTTTCGCACGAGGCGTTCCGGCTCTGCGTCACCGCCCTGCCGCAAGTGCTCAAGCACCCGAAGGACCTCGAAGCGCGCGGGCGAATGCTGCTGGGCGCGGCCTACGCGGGCATTGCCATCGAGAACTCCATGCTTGGCGCGGCGCACTCGGCGGCCAACCCGCTCACCGCGCACTACAACATCGTCCACGGGCAAGCCGTCGGCATGATGCTGCCGCTCGTCGTGCGCTTCAACGCGGCCAACCCCGACGCCCTCCGCGCCTACGCGGAACTCGCCTCCGGTCCCGAGTTGGCGACCGTGAAAGGCGGCCTCACCACCGCGCTGGAGGCCTTGCTGGCCCGCCTGGAATCGCTGCTCAACCTCGCCGGCTTTCCCCGCTCGCTCGCGGACTGCGGGGTGGAACCGGCGAAAATCAAGTTGCTCGCCGAGGAAGCCGCGAAGCAGTGGACCGCCACGTTCAACCCGCGCCGTTGTGAAGTCGCGGACTTCGTCGGCCTCTACGAAGCCGCCTTCAACCGCCGCAGCGACGGGGACTTGGTGTGAGTGTAGGGGACGAGGTGACGGGTCTCTGATTGAGAGACTGCCACTTGTGCGCCGGCCTGAAGCGAGACTCCTCACGGCGTCTCCTACAGTGCCGGCACTTGCTTTGATTACTCCACCACGCCGGCCAGTCGGTTTCCCCATGCCGTTGCATTTGCACCGATGGATTGCTGCCGGGCTTTGCTGCCTCGCCGGAGTTTCCGGCCAGTCGGCCGTGCCCGCACCGGAGTTTCTCTTTCCCGCCGGTGGCAAGTTGGGCGCGACGGTGAGCGTGACCGTCGGCGGCAAGCTGGACGGCTGGCCCGTGGGCGTGTGGACCGATCACGCGGGGCTGGTGTTCAAGGCGAAGACCAACAGCGGCGAGTTCACCGTGAACATCGGCGCCGACGTGCCGCCCGGCCCGCATCTGGTGCGCTTCCATAACGGCGACGGCGCAGCCGAGCCGCGCACGTTCGTAGTGGGCACGCGGGAGGAAGTGCTCGAGGTCGAACCGAACGATGATTTCCGCAAGGCGCAGCGGTTGGACAAGTCAGCCGTCGTCGTCAACGGCCGGCTGGAGAAGGCCGGCGACGTGGACTCGTTCGCCATTCAGGCCGAGCAAGGAAAGACCCTCGTGGCCGCCGTGGATTGCTACGCGCTGGGGAGTTCGGTGGACCCGGTGGTGCAAATCCTCGACGAGCGCGGCACGCGCGTCGCATTCAACCACGACACGCACAACCTCGATGCGCTCGTCGCGTGGCCGGTGCCACGCACGGGCACTTACACGGTGCAGGTCTACGGTTTCGCGCATCCGCCGGCGGCGGACGTGGCGGCGAAGGGCAGCGCGGCCTATGTCTATCGGCTCACGATCACCACCGGGCCGTTCGTGCGCAGTGCCTTGCCCGTCGGCGTGAAGCGCGGCGCGAAGTCGCCGGTGAACTTGCTCGGCTGGAACTTGCCGCCCGGCGCGACGCAGCTCGTGGACGCTTCGCACGCGCAGCCCGCCGACCAGCTGCTCTTCGTCCCCTCCACATTGACCGGCGACACACTGTGGCTCGACATCGGCGACGCGAGCGAGGTAAACGAGATGGAACCGAACGACACGCCTGCGCAGGCGCAACGCGTGGAGATGCCGGCGACTTTGAACGGCCGCATCGGCAAGGCCGGGGACGTGGACCGCTTCGTCTTCACCGCGAAGCGCAACGAGCGGTTCAACTTCCGCGTGCTGGCCACCACATTGCATTCGCTGCTGGCCGCGCGTATCCGCGTGGAGGATACCAATGGCGTCTCGCTCGCCCAACAGGAAGGCGGCGACGGCACCGACCCCAAGCTCGGGTGGAACGCGCCAGCGGACGGCACGTTCGTCGTGGCCATTAGCGACATGTATGGCAACGGCGGGCCGGAGCACTTCTACCGCATCGAGCACGCCGCACCGCCGCCGAGCTTCACGGCGACGGTGCCAACGCATGCCTTTTTTCTGGAGAACGGCAAGACGAACGAGATCAAGGTCACGGTGACGCGCAACGAGGGTTTCAAGGAGAAGCTCGCCATCGCGGTGAAGGGCCTGCCCGACGGCGTGAAAGCGAACCTTCCGCCGGCCTCCGACAAAAGCGGTGAGCTGAAGGTGGAACTGGTGGCGGCCGAAGACGCGCGTGCCGCGAGCGTGCCGATTGAGTTCATCCTTTCCGCGCCCGAGGTGCGGCCGCCGTTAAGCCGCTCAGCGACCTTCAGCCTGCGCGGGGGCGAAACGCGCGGTGACAAGCTTATCAACGACGGTCACGTCGCCTGGCTCACCGTGGCGAACAAACCTGCACCGCCCCCGCCGCCCAAGAAGAAGAAAGGCAGCTAGACACGCCGTCAGCCGAGCACGAAGTCCGTCTCCCACAGCTCGTAGTGCGTGGCTTTGAGGCCGAGCCGGGCATAGACTTCCTTCGCCTTCGTGTTGTGCGCGTCCACGTAAAGCCGCACGCCGCAGACATCCTTCCGCTTCCGCGCCAACCGCTCGATATGGGCGTGCAGCGCCTTGAACACGCCCCTGCCCCGCCACGCCGGCGCAACATACACGCTTTGAATCCACCAAAAGTTGCCGTTCCGCCAGTCGCTCCACTCGTAGGTGATGAGGAGTTGCCCAACGACTTCACTGTCGGCCACCGCGACGAAGTAAGCGCCCTTCGCCGGGTCGGCGAGCAGCGCCTGAACACCGCGCAGCACGCGCTGAGGACTCAGCTTGCGGCTTTCGGTTTCCAAGGCCATCGCGCGGTTGAAGCGCGCGATGATGGGGGCGTCGGTCACGCGGGCTGGACGAATCGAGGCTGGCGCGGGCTCACTCATCCTTCTTCTCATTTGAACTGCGGCTGAAGGCAAACCAGCAGCCGGCGCCGATGCACGCAAGAAGGATCAGTCCAATGAACGAGATGGCCATGATTTCCTCACGATTTGATGTCCCGCATGTGAAAATGCGTCGCGCCAATGATGAAGGCAGTCACGTTCACGCCCACCAGCACGCAGAAGGACTCGGCGATCTGCGCGGTCTGCATTGGCTTGCTGAAGACCAAAATCCACGAACGGAAGTGATGGGTGATGGCGAAGTCCTTCCAGTCGGCGAAGAACGGCATGCCTTCCATCACGACGCTGAGGAACAGGAACGAAATGGCTCGAATGGTGGCGGCCGCCGGCTTCATGTTGAAACAGGAGAACATGAACGCGAGGCTCAACATGGTGCAGGCGTTGAGCGCGAGGAAGGCGTGCGCGAGCGAATAAAACTTCAGTCCATCCTCGGCACTTAGGACGTTGAAAATGGTCCCGCTGCCCGGCACGGGGATGAAAATGAACATCCCCTTCCACTCAAACCAACAGCGCGCAAAAAACAGTGCCATTCCGCCAAGTGCGATGACCAGGATGGCCGCGAAGATGACGCCGGTGAGCCACTTGATGAACAGCAACCGGAAACGCGAGATGGGCCGCGAGAGGATCATGCGCAACGTGCCGTCCTCCGCTTCCTTCGCCACGAGATCGCCGCCGACCAGCGTGACATAGAGCGGCATGAGCAGCACGATCTGCGGGATGAGCATCAACACCGCGACGGTCAAGGCGGAGATGAATTCGGTGGCAAGATAGCCATTGCTTTCCAGCAGTTGCGCAGTGCCCTTGCTCCAATTCGAGTAGCGGAAGGCCAGCAGCATGACGTTTTGCGTGATGAGGAAGACGCCGAAGCCGATGTAGGTCCGCTTCTTGCCGAAGAGCTTCGCCAGTTCGCTGCGGAGTTGGAGGAAGAACATGGGGGAAGTTGAAGGGTGAAAGATGAAAGTCGAAAGAGGGGGTCCGGTGGACGGGGTGGTTCAGGGTTCGGGGGGCTTTCAGCTTTCACCCTTAAGCTTTCAACTTCTTCTCCTCCGCCCGGCTGTCCTGCATCAGGTTCAGATAGAAGCTTTCCAACGTCTCCTCCTCGGGCGCGATGGCGAAAACGGGAATGTCCAGCGCCACAAGGCGGCGCACGAGCGCGTCCGTCTGCACCCCATCCGCCAGCGCGACCAGCGCGCCATTGCGGGTATCGGTGATGAGTTTTTCGGTCTGCAACGCGGTGGTGGCCTTGGTGAAATCGCCGACCTTGAGCCGGACCCACTGTCGGGTCTGCTTGGCCTCCGCGAGCGTGCCCTCGAAGACCTTCCGGCCTTGGTTCACCACCGCGATGCGCGTGCAGAGTTGCTCGACTTCGTTCAGCAAGTGCGACGAGAGCAGGATGGTGAGGCCGAGTTCCTTCTGCAGGCGCTGGATCGTCAGACGCATTTCGTGGATGCCCTCCGGGTCGAGGCCATCGCTCGGCTCGTCCAGGATGAGCAACTCGGGATCAGGCAGGAGTGCCTGAGCGAGCGCGAGGCGCGTCCGCATGCCGTGGGAGTATTTGCTGACGCGGTCGCCGTCGCGCCCGGTCAACCCGACCCAGTCCACAATCTTGTCGATCCGTTCGCCCGGCGTGGGGCCGGTGTAATGGCTGAGGATTTCCAGATTCTTCCGGCCGCTGAGGTAGTCGTAGAAGACCGGGGTTTCGAAAATTGCCCCGACCCGGCGCAGCGCCTTGGCGCGGTCGCGCGTGATGTCATGCCCGCAGACGCGGACCTCGCCGGCGGTGGGCCAGACTTGGCCGAGCATCATGCCGATGGCAGTGCTCTTGCCCGCGCCGTTGTGGCCGAGGAGGCCGAAGATGTCACCGCGAGGAACCGCGAGGTCGAGGTCGCGCACGGCCCAACGTTCGCCGAATTGCTTGCTGACGCCGCGGAGTTGAATCACAGGGTGCCCCCCGCTTCGAGCAGCTTGTTGATGTGGCCGTCGGCGTAGAGGAAGTTCACTTCCTTGCCGGGACCGCGGTCCTTGTGGAAATTGTCCTTGTCGTAGAAGACGGGGATCTGGTGCTGGTTGAAGGCGATGTTCATCACCACCAGTCGATCGGCGTCCTGGCCGTTGAGGAGCGAGTTCCAGGCGTAGCTCGTGCCGGTCGTGAGGAAAACGTCCAGCCGGTCCGATGGGCAACGCCAGAGGTTCGAGTTGCCGCCGGTGTAGCGCAGGAGGACCTTCTCCGGTGGCGGCAGCATGGGCGGGCTGCCCAGCAAAACGTCCCGCATGAAGGGGAGTCGGTTGTTGTTGTCCTGCACGTAAAGCTGAAGGCCGATGCCGAGCTGCCGCAGGTTGCTGAGGCAGACCGTGCCGCGTCCGGCCTCCTTGGCCTTGCTCATCACCGGGAGCAAGAGGCCCGCGAGCACGCCAATGATGGCGATGACGACAAGGAGCTCGATGAGGGTGAAAGCGGCGCGATGGGCCGCTGGCGATGGGCCATGGGAGCTGGCGTGCATGCGGACTTCACCTTCCCGGCCGCATCAACCGGCCGCTCTCCATCGCGCGCTGGATCTCCTCCAGCAACGGGGCCAACTCCGCCTTGGTCTGCGCGGAACTCTGCGAGTAGAACGCCCCCAATCCAGCGGCGGCAGCGCGCTTCTCCAACTCCGGGCTGAGTGGTGGCGGCGCGCCCTGGCCCTGCCACTGGGCGCGATTCCGCGGATCGTCACGCGCTTCCCGCAGCCGCTTCACGCTGTCGGCGATGGCCTTCTGCCGTTTGTCCGGAGGGAGCTGCTCGAAGGCGGTCAGCATCTGCTTCACGCCGGTCGGCATGGTGGCCTCGATGAAGTCGCCCTTCTCCTGGTCGTTCATCGCCTTGAACCACGTCTCCCATTCGCGGTCCATGCGCGTGGTGCGGCGCTCGTCCACGGGAAGCTGGTTCATGTAGTCGGCGAGTTTCTTCAACGCCTTGGCGCGATCCTTGTCGTTGAGCTTGGCAAGGTCCGTGTTGGACAGATACGCGCGGACTTTCTCGCCGGTCACCTTGGCGTTCTTGGCGATGACATAGCCGGTCATCGCGACCGCCCACACAGCCACGAGCACACCAGCGGCAACGGCGAGCGGCTTGTGACGTGGATTCATCGCGTGCGAAAGGTAACAAGTGAACCCAGCCGTGCCAAGTTTGTTTCATCCGCCCAAGACGAAGGGACGCTTCGGCGAATGGATGTGAAAAAACCTTTGTTCATCGCACTTTTCTCCTTGCACGCACTTGGAGCGAGAGCTTACATACGCGCAAGTCGCAAGACGGACTACCTAACCAAAAAACACTCAACAAACAGACACACGTATGGCCAAAGCCCTCTCCAAGTCACAAATCGCCGCTGAAATCGCCGCCAAAGCCGAGATCTCCAAGAAGCAGGCCGCCGGCATCCTCGAACACCTGGCCGAACTCGCCTACAAGAACGCGAAGAACACCTTCACGCTCCCCGGTCTCGGCAAGCTGGTCCTCGTGAACCGCAAGGCCCGCATCGGTCGCAATCCCGCCACCGGCGAGCAGATCCAGATCGCCGCCAAGCGCGTCGTGAAGTTCCGCGTGGCCAAGGCTGCGAAGGACGCGATCCTCGGCAAGAAGTAATCTGAGTTTCCTCCCCACAGCCTCCCGGCGCGAGCCGGGAGGCTTTTTTGTTTTCAGCAAGCCTCGGCCGTGAGCTGATAGAAAGCCGCCGCGTTGCCGCCGAAGAGCTTCGCGTGCGCGGCCGGCGGGAGCTGCGCAGCGTAGTCATCCACCAGCTTGCGCACCTGCCCGTAACCGCCCGCCAGCGTGCACACGGGCCAGTCGCTGCCGAACATGAGCCGCCCGGTGCCGAACGCCTCGAAGACCACGTCCAGATACGGGTGGAAATCCTCCGGCTGCCAGCCGTTCCACTTCGCCTCCGTGACCATGCCGGAGGTTTTGCACCAGACGTTCGGAGCCTTGGCGAGTTCACGGACTTGCTCACGCCACGGCGAGAGCGTGCCAGCAGCGATGGGCGGCTTGGCGATGTGATCGAGCACGAAGCGCTGCTCGGGAAAATTCGCGACGAATTGAATCGCGGCCGGCAGTTGCTTCGGAAACACCAGCAGATCGTAGGCGAGGTTGAATTGCCGCAGCTTGCTGATGCCGCGTTGGAACGCGGGCCGCAGCATGAAGTTGTCGTCCGGCTCATCTTGCAC
>JBJTAU010000509.1:0-18623 GCA_046090965.1 Limisphaerales bacterium
GCCGAGCAGGTTCGCAACGGAGATTTGTTCCTTCTTGAGCTGGCCTTCGTCCACGGCGGCGAGGAGTCGGCGGGACCAATCAGGCCGGCTGGCGAGCGCGGCTTGGGCGGTGTCGCGAAGCTTGCCACTGAAGCCGGGGTAAAGATCGAGCAGCTCGCGCGCAATGTCCGGCGAGGCGAAGCGCTGGAGGGCGTTGACCAAGTCGAGGCGGAGGGCGTCGCTCTTGGCGAAGCGCAGCTCCTTGAGGAAGGTCGGCACGGCAGCGTCCACGCGGCGCTCGGCGCGGAGCGTGATGGTCTTGCGACGGTCGGCTTCGGGGACTTTCGGGTCGCTGATGCGCGCGAGCGCGGCTTCGGCGGCGGCGGCATGGCCGAGGCGCACAGCGAAGCTGATGAGCGTGGGCGTGGGCGCGCGGCTGGCCCACAACTCGGCGACCTTTTTCGAGAGCGCGGGGGGAACGGACTTCACCGGGTCGCCTTGCAGGCCGGCCTCCATGCCCTTGATGAGTTCGTCGGCGTCGGCGGGCGTGGGCGCGAGCGTGAAGAGCCTCGCGGCGGTTTCGAGGTTCGCGTCGGTGCGCTCGGCGGTGAAGCGCTGGCCGAGGCGCGCGATGATGAACTTCTGCACGAGCGGCGCGTGCCAGAACGTGCTGTCCTCCAGCATCCGGAGGATCGCATCGCGGTCGGTGGCGCACTTGCTCTCGACGGCCCACCAGAGCAGCAGGGGAATGTGTTTGTCGCTGACATCTTCGGCGTGGAGGAGCAGTTCGCGCGTGATGGGCAAGGCGTCTTTGCCGGGCAGGCGCGTGACGCTGCTCGCGAGCTGCGCGCGGACTTCGGCGGCGGGTTCGAACTTCGCGGTGGCGAGCAGCGCGGCCTGTTGCGCTGGTGTGATGCGCTTGCGGTCGCCGAGCAGCCGGATGGTCCAATAGCGGACCATTTCGTTCGGATGGTTCAGCGTTTGCAGCGCGAAGGCGTCGTCGAAGCCGCCGCAGGCGTTGACAGCCCAGAAGGCTTCGAGGGGCAATTGGTCCGTGCCCAGTGATTCAATGCTCGGCTTGACTCTCGGAATCGCGACCGTTTTCGCGGACGGATTACTGGACGGTGGCCTGCCGAACACCAACTGCTTGAGCTTCGGCGCCAGCGCCATGTCGCCGCGGTCCCACAACACGCGCAGCGCGGTCTGGCGATGCCACTTGTTGGGGTGCGAGAGGACCTTGATGAGCTCGTCACTGGAGAGCTTGGCGAAATCCAGTTTGTCCCAGCCCACCTTCGCACCCGTCGCCGAGAGCCGGTAGATGCGCCCCGACTCCTTGTCCCACGTGTCGCGCGGGTCGAGGTGGCTGAGGCGGCTGTCGCACCAATCGGCGAAGTAAATCGCGCCGTCGGGGCCGGTCTTCATGTCCACGGGACGGAACCAGCGATTGCTCGAAAGCACGCTCGTCTCGATATCGGCGGTCTGGAAGCTCGACGTGTCGCGCGCGACCTTGCTGGCCATCACGCGGCTCGTGAGCGCCATGCCGACGACGATGTGGCCCTCGTATTGCGGAATCGCGCCGCCCTCGTAGTAGAGCATCGCCTGCGGGAAGCGCGGCTCGTAGCCCTTGTGCGTCATGTGCTCGAACCAGCCGAAGCGATACGGGCTCATCGCGGGGCCGTGCTTTGACCAGCCCTTGATGTAGAGCGCGCCCTGCGCGTAATGCAGGCCGCGCGTCTGGCCGTAGTTCGAGCCGGAGAAGACGCGGCCCTGAGCATCGAACTCGATGGAGAACGTGTTGCCGCCGCCCTCGGCGAAAACTTCAAACTCCTCCGTCACGGGATGGAAACGCCAGATGGCCTGGCCGAGGAATTTCACGCCCTTCACCTCCGCCGTGCAGGTGCTGCCGTGCGCGCCGTAAAGCCAGCCGTCCGGTCCCCACGCCAGCGAGTTCGCGCCGCTGTGCGTGTCCTCGAGGCCGAAGCCAGAGAGCTTCACCACGGGCGGGCCGTCGGGGATGTCATCGCGGTTTTTGTCCGGGTAGAAGAGGAGGTAAGGCGGATTCAAGACCCACACGCCGCCGCGTCCGGTGACGACACTGCGTGCGATGTTCAGGTCGGAGACGAAATCCTTGGCCTTGTCGAAGATGCCGTCGCCGTTGGTGTCTTCGAGGATGGTGATGCGATCGGCGCCCTTGAAATGATTCGGCGGCGGCGGTGGAACCTTGTCGTAAATGGCGCGGAGGTATTGGTCATACTTCGTGATCTTCAGCCCGGCGGGAAACGGATACTGGAGATACTGCACCACCCACATCCGGCCGCGCTCGTCGAAGTGCAAGTTCAACGGTTGGCGCACCATCGGCTCCGTCGCGGCGAGGTCCCAGCGCAGGCCGGGCGCGACGTTGAATTGCTTGAGCGACTCGGCGGGCGTGGGCCGCGTGGAGCCGTCTTGCAGCATCCCACCACCCTTGAAGCGTTTCACGAACTCGGCAATCTCCGGCGTGAAGCGCGGGTCGGCCGGGGCCGGCTCGGCGGCAGGCAGTGCGAACACGGCGGCGAGCAAGGCGAGGAGGGGCAAACGCATAAGGGCAACGAGTGCGGAGCGTGATAACGGCGTTTGACGCAGCCGGCAAGGCGGGTGTTCGGGCAGCGAAGAGTCGACGCCGCAGTCCAAAACGCGCGTTACTTCGGCGAAGCGTCTTCCCTCGGCTCCAGCTTCGCGATCGCAGCCATGAGTTGGTCGGCGATTTCCTGGTAAATGGCTTTCAGACGTGGCTTGGAGCAGGTCTTGGCCTCCTCGCGCAGCGCCTTGAAGTCCATCGGCTCGCCATACTTCACCATCACGGGGCGTGGGCGGGGAAATTTCTTGTCCCGGCTCCACGCCTCGAATGTGCCGAAGACCCGCACGGGCACGACGGGCGCATCGGATTTGATAACGGTCAGGCCGACGCCGCTGCGCGCGGGCTTGAGTTGCCCGTCCGCCGTGCGCGTGCCCTCGGGGAACAGGATGACCGCACCGCCGGCGTGGAGGCGGTCGAGGATGCCCTTCAAGCCTGCCGCGCCTGCCCCGTCGCGATCCACGGGCACGCAGTTGAGCGCGCGTAGATATGCGCCGAAGCCGGGGAAGCGAAACAACGTGTCGCGCGCGAGGTAGTTGATGGCGCGCGGCACGCCGCTGCCGATCAGTGGCGGGTCAAGGAAGCTCGCGTGGTTCCCCGCGAGGATGACCGGGCCCGTGACCGGGACGCGCTCGGGGTGGAAGACCTGCCACCGGTGCCACAGCGCGTAATAGGCGCGGCAGGCCAGCCAGGTGAGGCGATAGACGGGCTTCACACGAGGAAGGTTGAGAATCGAGGGGCGAGGGTCGAGGGTCTCCCAAGCGGCCGCGCGCAACGCCCGCGCACCCGAATTGGCTGAGTTCCATTCACCATTCGCCAATTGCAGTTCGCCCTTCCCATCACGCCACAGGCTTCAGCGGCGCAAGGTGGTTCGCCTTCCGCCGCCGGTTGATTTCTTCGAGCATGATGTCGCACGTCTCCTGCACGACCTGATGCGAGTTGTCGATGATCATCGCGCCGAGCGAGGGCATGAGCGGCGAATGCGCACGCTGGCTGTCGCGCTTGTCGCGCGCGTGCACGTCCTCCTGCACACCGTCGCGTTCGCGGCGCGTCTTGCGAACCTCGGGGCTGGCGTCGAGGAAGAACTTGTAGTCCGTCTCCGGGAAGATGTTCGAGCCGATGTCGCGGCCCTCCATGACGAGGCTGCCGAACTGGATGCACTCGCGCTGCTTGGCCTTCATCCAGTCACGCACGAAACGAATCTGCGCGACGTGCGCGACGGCGGCGCTGGCCTCGGAGGTGCGAATTTCCGTCGCGGGATAATAACCGTCCACCAGCAGGCGCACATGGCCATCGGCGACGACGAGCGAGGTCTTCCACTTGCGGCAGAGCGCGGCGACCTTTTTGTCGTCGCTGACATCCACCTTCATGCGGAGGCAATGCCACGCGAGCGTGCGATACATCGCGCCGGTGTCCACGGTGAGCAGGCCGAGCATGGCGGCGAGACGGCGCGAGGTGACGCCCTTGCCGCTGGCGCTGGGCCCGTCAATGGCGATGACGAAGGGTTTGGTGTGGGGCATGAGTTTAACGCGAGGGAAACCCCTAATCCGCAAACAACTCCTCCACCGCCAGCTTCCGCCCGGTGGCGGTGTCCCGGATTTCGGCGCCGAGGCCGTGGGGGGGCGGGGTGGCGAGCTTCTGGAAAAAGTTCGGGAACGTCTTCTTCACGCAGGCGGGATTCTTGAGTTTGATGCCGGGCACCTTCAAGCCGAGAACCGCGAAGCACATCGCCATGCGGTGGTCGTCGTAGGTTTCGATTTCCGCGCCGTGGAGGGCGGAGGGAAAGACCGTGAGCGTGTCGCCCTCCTCGATGACCTTCGCCCCGCACTTGGTCAACTCCGTCCGCAACGCAACCACGCGCTCGCACTCTTGCACGCGCAGGCGGCCAAGGTCGGTGAACATGGCTGGCCGGAGAGAAAAGGGTGCAATCGCGGCCAGCGTCATGATGCTGTCGCCCAAATCCTTCGCGCGTGAAACCGTCAGGGGCTGAAAGTTGAGGTCAACTTCCAGCTTGTCCCACTTGTTCCGCCAGTCGGCTCCAAACTCCGCTGCAAATGAATCCATCGCCTTTCGCTCCATCTCGTCTGCGCCCAGCCCAAGCGCCCCATTCGCGCACTCCACAAAGAACTTTGGGAAGTGCTGGTCAACTTGCCACGCCGACGCAGGCCAGCGGGCTACCGTGACTGACGGGGTGTAAAAGCCCTCCATTTTGTGCTCGAAGAAGAGCCTCACTTCCATGACCAGCTTACCTAGTCGCTCAAACCAAGCCTTCGCACTTCCACCCGCATCAATCAGCCTTGGTTTCACGTTGGACGATTGGTCATGCAGCATCATGCTTCCCGCCGCCCAAAAATAACTCCCGCTGCTCGCGTCCGGCTCGATTTGGAACTCGCCGCCCTTGGCCGGGAAGACCTTCACCAGCTCGCGGGTCATGTCCACGTAGGGCAGCTCGTCCTCGTTCGCGCCGGTGATTTCCACCTGCCAGCCGCCCGCGCCGCCCGCCAGCAGCAGCGCGGAGGCGAACTGCGAGCTTTCCGCCACGCTGACGCGGCAGTCACTTTTTCCTTTTTCGTTTTTCCTTTTTCCTTCGCCGTAAATGACAGCGGGCAGCTTGTCATTCGGCGAGTCCACGCGGTAGCCCAGTTCGCGCAGGGCGGCGAAGAGCGCGGCTTGCGGGCGCTCGTGCATCCGGGGCACGCCGCTGAGGCGATACACGCCGTCGCCGAGGCAGGCCATCGCCGCGAGGAAGCGCGCCGCCGTGCCCGCGTTGCCGACGAACAGCTCCAGCGGCCGTTCCGCCGTGCCCGCGCGCGGGAGGCGTCCGCCGAGACCATCCACGGTGATGGTGCGGTTGCAGGACTCGGCGGGGTCGGGCTGCACATCCACGGTGAAGCCCAGCGCGCGGAGGCAGTCGGTCATCACCTGCGTGTCCTCGCTCCAGAGCGCGCCGCGCAGCGTGGTGCGGCCATCGGCCAGCGCGGCGAGGATGAGGGCGCGGTTGGTGATGCTCTTGGAGCCGGGCACGGTGATCTCCGCGCGCACGGGGGACGTGAGCGGGACGATTTCGATGACAGGCGGCAAAGGCACCGGGCGGGAAAAGTGATTAGTGATGAGTGATTAGTAAATAGTGAAGACACGCGGGCGCACGCTGACTCCCTTTCGACAAGCGGGCTACGGATCACCAACCTGCGCTGACTGGCACTAACAGGAATTTGAAAGGCCCGCAGTCACCAACAGTTTTGTCTCTGTTTGGCGAGTCGGCAGATTGGTCAACCCGACCCGGTTACGACTCCACTGGGGTTGGGAGTTGGGTTGCAGCGGTTGCGCTTTCTGACCTCGGCGGCTACATCACTTCCGCAAGGTCCACGAGCCGGCTGCGTTCGTTCAGGGACTTCGCGGCGGCGGCGAGGACGGCGGTGACTTCGAGGATTTCCTGGTGCGGGACTTGTTCGACGCGGGTCTCGACCATTTTCAGGAAGACCTGCGCCATGCGGAAGATTTGGTAGTGGTGGCCGAACCAGTAGTTGCCGTTGACGGCGGGGGTCCACTCGTAGGTTTTCTTCACGAAGTGCGCGCTGCCGCTGCAATAGGTCGGGCCCACGTCGGGTCGGCCATACCAGACTTCGGCGGGCATGCGGTCTTCGTAGGTCATGAGCGCGTGGCAGGTGCCTTCGCGGGCATACATATTCACGGCCTTCACGCCGGCGCCGCAGAGGGTCATGCACATCCAGACGGGGTGCTGGCCGTAGATGAACCAGCTCGGATAGCTGTAAGCGCCACCGGTGCTGGAGATCACGTATTGCAGCGCGCCGAACTCGCCGCTGGCCTTCATGCGCAGCGCTTCCTCGGTGCCGAATTGGTGGCGATAGAGACTCGACGACATGATCGGCGCGTTGTGTTTCTTGGCGAAGTCGAGGATGCGGCGCGTCTCGGCCACGGTGCCGCCGATGGGTTTGTCGCAGAAGGTGGGGAGGCCTTTCGCCAAGCCGGGCGCGCACAGCTCGAAGTGATCTTCCCCGCGTCCGCTTGCGTCGCCGACCCAGATGGCGTCGGAGTTCTTCACCAGTTCATCCAGCGAGCGCGCGACGGCGACGCCGGGGAAACAGTCGGCGAACATCCGTGCGCTGGCGGGGTCGGCATCGTAGTAGGCGGAGATGACGGTGTTGTCGAAGGGGAGCTTGGCAAAGTCTTCGTTGGGGTTGCGGAAATGGGATTTGAAGAGGTCCACGGGGCCGCGGCTGAGGTGCTTCTCGATCATCTTCAAGTCCACGGTGGGATGAAAACCCTGCGCGAAGTGGTAGGTGTGGCCGTTGGTTTTCTGCGGTCGCCCACCGATGCTCGAGGAGATGACGCCCACGCGCACGGGCTTGCGCGGGCCGAAGGTGGTGATGGGATCCGCAGCGGACGCGGCGGTGGCAAGCGCGGCGGAGCCGGTGACGGCGAGGAAATCGCGGCGGGTGGTAAGGGCGTTCATTTGCTTATGCGTGTGGTGTTGCGGGTGTCGCGCGACGACCGCGAAGAGGGCGAAGGCGGTATTGCGCCGTCCTTCGGTCTTCTTCGCGTCCTTCGCGCGACAAATTGTTTTCAAGCATGGCGGCAGCGAAACCGACGCGCTTGCCAGCGGGGAAGTTCACTCCTACTTTCGCGCGCCTATGGAAAACGTCGTCATCATCGGCTCGGGCTGCGCAGGTTGGACCGCCGCGCTCTACACGGCTCGCGCCAGTTTGAATCCCATCGTGGTCACCGGCGCGACGCCGGGCGGGCTGCTCACCACCACCAGCATCGTGGAGAATTTCCCCGGCTTCCCCGAGGGCGTGGACGGCACGGAGCTGATGATGAAGATGCAGGCGCAGGCCGAGCGCTTCGGCGCACGCGTGCAGTTCGGCGCGACCGTCGAGGCGGTGGATTTTAGCAAGCGGCCGTTCGTCGTGACCATTGATGGCGAGAAGGTGGAG
This sequence comes from Limisphaerales bacterium, assembly GCA_046090965.1. Classification (GTDB taxonomy): domain Bacteria; phylum Verrucomicrobiota; class Verrucomicrobiia; order Limisphaerales; family SXTU01; genus SXTU01. Next base: position 7,549 of record JBJTAU010000509.1, read on the forward strand.
ACCAAGTCCATCATCATCGCCACCGGCGCGGGGCACAAACATCTGGATGTGCCCGGCGAAGACGCGCTGGAGAAGAAGGGCGTGACTTACTGCGCGACGTGCGACGGCGCGCTGCCGATGTTCCGCAACCAGCCGCTCGTCGTCGTGGGCGGCGGCGACTCCGCGTGTGAGGAAGCGACGTATCTCACGCGCTTCGCCTCGGTGGTTTACCTTGTGCATCGCCGTGACACGCTGCGCGCCTCGAAGGTCATGGCCGAGCGCGCCTTGTCGAACCCCAAGCTCAAGCCCGTGTGGGACTCGGTCGTGACCGAGGTGCTCGACGTGGCAGCGGGCAAGGTCACGGGCGTGAAGCTGAAGCATCTCAAGACGGGCGCGGAGAGCACGCTGGCGTGCGCGGGGGTCTTCGCAGCGATTGGGCATTACCCGAACACGCAGCTCTTCAAGGGACAAATCGCGCTCGACGAGAACGGCTACGTGGTGCGCGCGAAGGGTTCGCAGACGACGGTCGAGGGCGTGTTCGTCGCGGGGGATTGCTCGGACCATGTTTACCGGCAAGCCATCACGGCAGCGGGCATGGGCTGCGCGGCGGCGATTGACGCGGAGCGCTACCTCGGCTCGCTGAACCAGTGAGGCGTTTATGACACCAGAGCAACGCGAAGCCATCCTCGCCGAGGTCAAAGGCGGAAACAAAATCGAAGCCATCAAGTTGTGCCGTGAGGCGACGGGCATGGGCTTGGCGGAGGCGAAGGATTGGGTGGAGCGGCTGGAAACTTCGCCGGGCGCATCGCTGCTGCCGGCGGGAGATTTGGCCGGGGCCTTGGCGCCGGTTGCCGACTTGCTGTTCCAGGGCGAAAAAGATTCCAGCCATCAAACTCTATCGCGAGCAGGTGAAGCCAGGCGCAGGGCTGGCGGAAGCTAAGGAAGCGGTCGAGCGGCTTGAAGCCGGACTGCGCGCACAGCACCCGGAGACGTTCACGGCCCCAGCCCAGAAGTCCGGTTGCACCGCGGTGCTGGCTGTGCTTGCGGTGCTGGTGATCGTGCTGGTGTGGTCCCGGTTCTGACATGACTCCCGCCGAACTTGCTCCGCGCCTCGCTGCGCCGAACCCGCCGCGCCTGCTGGATGTGCGCCAGCCTGATGAGTTCGCCATCGTGGCGCTGCCGGGGGCGAAGTTGATTCCGTTGAACGAGTTGCCGGAGCGTGTGGGCGAGTTGGCGGCGTGGCGCGAGCAGGAGGTCGTCGTTTATTGCCATCACGGGATGCGCAGCGCGCACGCGATTGGCTGGCTGCGGCATCAGGGTTTCACCAATCTGCACAATCTCGCAGGCGGCATTGACCGCTGGTCTGTGGAGGTGGACGCGAATTCGCCGCGTTACTAAACCGTCTGCCAACGCGTCCCGAAAAGGACGCAGACGTAGTTTCAGCTTCTTTTCGGACAGCATTGCTTTAGAAAAAGCCCATGAGTGAACGGCGGGCGCGAATTCGTCGCGCGACCAAAGAGACGCAAATCAGTCTCGACCTGAATGTGGATGGCACCGGGAAGTCCGCCATCCGCACCGGCGTGCCGTTCTTCGATCACATGCTCACGCTGTTCGCGAAGCACGCGGTCGTGGACCTCAAGCTGCGCTGCACGGGCGATCTCGAGGTGGATGCGCACCACACGGTGGAGGATTGCGGCATCGCGCTGGGGCAGGCGTTTGTGCAGGCGCTCGGGGACAAGAAGGGCATCCGCCGCTACGGGACGGGCTTCGACCCGCGCAATCCTTTCACTGGCGAGGCGCACGTGCCGATGGATGAGTGTCTGGCGCGGTGCGTCATTGATTTCAGCGGGCGGCCCCACCTCGTGTGGCGTGGGATGGATGATTTGTCGCAGAAGAAGATTTCGCGCGCGGAACGGACGCAGGACATGTCGAGCGCGTTCCGCTTCGGGCTGGCGCGGGAGTTTTTCCAGGGCTTTGCCAACGAGGCGCGGTGCAACCTGCACTTGGAGCTGCTCTACGGCGGCGAGCCGCATCACGTGGTCGAAGGGCTGTTCAAGGCGTTCGCGAAGGCGACGGACTTTGCCTGCCAGCGCGACCCGCGCATCGCCGGCCAGATTCCGAGCACGAAAGGCAAACTGTAGCCAAGGCGCATGGCGAAGCCGCTAGATCATAAGACCGCCACGGATGTGGAGCTGGTAGCCGCCTCGCAAGGTGGCGACATGCTGGCGTTCGAGGAGTTGGTCGCGCGGCATCGCGACAAGATCTATGCGCGGGCCTTCAGCATGATGCGCAACGAAGAGGATGCGATCGACTTGTCACAGGAGGCATGGGTGAAGGCGTGGCAGCGCCTCAAGCAGTTTCAGGGCGATTCCAGCTTCGCCACGTGGATGACGCGCATCGTCATTAACCTGTGTCTGGACCAGCTCCGACGGCAGAAGCGCACCCGCGCAGAGTCCATCGAGCAGCTGGATGAAGAGCTTGGCGGAGTGGAACGTCAGATGCCGGTAGTTACGTCAAATCCGACGGAAGGACTGGAACGAGCCGAACTGCGCAAGCGGATAGATAAGGCGATGAACCAGCTCTCCTACGAGCACCGCACCGTGCTGATTCTGCATGAGTTTGAAGAGATGGAATACAAGCAGATCGCGAAGGTGATGAATTGCTCGATCGGCACGGTGATGTCCCGGCTATTTTACGCGCGGCGGCGCTTGGCGTCGCTGTTGCAAAGTTTGAAGAAAGAACAGCAAAGCTAAGAAAGTGAAGGCAGTTATGAACACGGAATTGAAGTTGCAGGCTCTGGTGGACGGCGAACTCGACGCCCGCGAGGTGCGCGAAGTCGAGGCCCTTCTCGCGCGGGACGCCCAGTGCGCCGCGCTGGCGCAGGAACTCAAGTGGACCAAAGGGGCACTCCTAGGCAATGACGCCGCGCTGGCGTTGCCCGAGACCCGCGAGTTTTTCTGGAGCAAGGTTGAGCGCTCCATTGCGTTCAAGGAGGAGAATGCCGCCGTGGCCGCCCCTGCGGAACGCACTTGGTGGCTCAAGTTGCTCTATCCGGCGACCGCTCTGGCCGCGATGGTCGCCGTTGTGTTCGTCATCAGTGGTGGCCGCCCCACCGATGGTGCCGACAGTGAAAATGTGCCCGAGGACCTGAACGCCGTCAGCTTCCGTTCCGAGTCGGAGAAGATGTCCGTGGTCTATGTGGCCGACGAAAACGGCAACTTCAGCCCCGTCAGTGAGGAAGTGAAAAATGCGCCTGAAGCCGACAAGTAAGCCGTCGCGCTGGCACTTCCTTGTCCTGCTGTTGGGGTTGGGGTGGGGGTTGCTCCAAGTAGTCGCCGCTTCGGTGCCGCTCGAGACTCGAGTTCAAGCCATCCTCGTCTGGGGAACGGACGAAGCCAAGCCCGCTGGCAAAGCCCTTAAGGAGGTGGAGGCTAAACTCCGCGAAAAGCTCGGGAAAATCTTCAAGTGGCAGAACTACTTCGAGGTCAGCCGCAATGCCGGCGGACTCACCGCCAGCAAGCCCCAAACGCTCAAGCTAGGTGAAGACTGCTCGGTGGAGGTGAAACTTCTCCCCGACAACATGGCCGAGGTGAAACTCATCAGCAAAGGCAAGACGATCACCCGCCGCCATTCCTTGGGGAAAGCGGATGCCTTGGTTCTTGGCGGCGACGACAAGAACAACACCGCGTGGTTCGTGGTGGTGAACTTCAACTGAGTTCCGCTGCCGGCCGGACGGCCTTCTTTCACTGGACACAGAGTCGGTGCACCCGATGCAGCACCGGCCCCGGTTCGATCCCTTCGATGAGAGATTCCTCTCATGCTCTGGCTTGGTAACGAGCGCGCATGATTCGGCGAAGAAACTGTCGAGCCCCAACTCCTACCATTTCCGGGGAAGAATAGCGTTGACACTTTTGCAGACAATCCCTTACCAAAGCGGCGGATTTTCAATGGAAAGTGCGGTATCTAAGGTCTTATGAATCGGATCATTGCTACGACGGGATTGGCGGCGTTGGGCGCGGTAGTGCTGCAGCCGGCAGTGGCGCAGGAGAAGGACACCAAGCCGTGGAATGTCACCGGCACCGTCCGGAGTTTCTACGATGACAACTACCTGACCCTGCCCAAGGGGGGCAAGCGCTCCAGTTATGGCTTGGAGCTAAGCCCGAGCGGGGCCTACAAGTTCTCCCGCGACCAGACCACGCTCGATCTGAGCGGTCGCTACGGGATGCGTTATTACGAGGACCGCAAGGAGAACTCCGCTGACCACAGCTTCGACTTCAGCGCGAATCTGGAGCATCGGTTGACGGAGAAGCAGACGCTCACGTTTCTGAACTCCTTCGCCATCGCGCAGGAGCCTGGCGTTTTGGATCCGGTCGCCTCGACCTTCTTGCGCACGCAGGGCAACAACCTCCGCAACAACGCCCAGCTTAAGTATGGCTGGGATGACATCATCGAGCGCTGGTCAGGCGAGGTGAGCTACGCCAACACTTACTACGATTACCAGCAGGACAACAGCAGCAGCGGCCTGCCGGGGTCGCGCTCCGCGTTGCTGGACCGCGTGGAGCACCTGTTCACGGTGGCGGGTCGGTATCGCATTTTCGACGAGACGGCCACAGAACTACTCCTCGGTTACTCGTTCGGTGTCACTGATTCCACCAGCAAGGACGCGCTTGATGCAGCCGGCAACCTGCCTACGTCCCGCGACAGCCGCTCGCACTACTTCTTCACCGGGGTCGGACACAAGTTCACCCCGGAGCTGCGGGTCAACGCCCGGGTCGGCGTGCAACATGTGGAGTATCCGAACGCGGCCTTGGCGGTGCCGGCCTTCCAGAAGTCTCAAACCAGCCCCTACGTGGATGCCAGCGGCACTTGGGATTACCTGCCCAACAGCTCCGCCCAACTCGGTGTCCGCCTCACCCGCATCACGACGGATGTGACGACCTCTGTTGATGCCGCTGCCACCACGATCTACAGCTCGCTCAATCACGAGTTCACGCCGGACTTGAAAGGCAGCCTGCTGGCGCAATACCAGCTCTCTGAGTATCGGCAGACCGTCGGTGTGCGTGACGTGTCGGACAACATTTTCACCACCGGCGTGAATCTCGAGTGGCGCTTCCATCAGTCCGTGTCCTTGGAGGGCGGTTACAACTACGACCGGCAGGACGCCGACCTGCCCGGCCGCAGCTATTACCGGAACCGCCTCTACATCGGCTTCAAGGCTTCTTGGTAGGGCATCTTACTGATTGACGACTTCCTGACTCGCAAGGGAGGCTGGAGCACGACTCTGGCCTCTTTTCTTTTTACACATGGACGCCGCACCCCATTCCGCCGAGCCCGCCCCCGCCCCGCCGGAGCACAAGCTGCACTTCCTGGACTACTGGCGCATCATCCGGATGCGCGGCTTGCTGATCTTCGTCGTTTTCGCCCTCGTCGTAGGCACCACGGCCGTGCTTACCAACTGGATCGAGCCGACCTACATGAGCACCGTCCGCATGGAGGTGCAGAAGGACACCGGCGACATCACCGGGCTCATCCAACCACAGGCCCAGAGCGGCTACGATCCGTTCTTCGTGCTGACGCAGTTCGAGATCATCCAGTCCAAGAAGGTCCTCTACAAAGTCATTGACGACCTCAAGCTCGTTCAGCGTTGGAACCAGAAATACCGGTTGGGGGAATCGCGGGCGAAGGCCTTCCTGATCCTGAGCAAGCTCATCGACCCGCGCAACGTCCGCAGCACGAGCATCATTGAGGTGAACGTTTACAGCAAGGACAAGGAGGAGGCCGCCGAAATCGCCAACAAGATTGCCGAGGTTTACAAGGCCCACCGCGACGAGCAACGCCTCCGGCTTGCCGACGAAGGCATCAAGACCTTGGAGTCGAAGCTGGCCGAGCACAACGCCGCCGTTCAGGTTGCCAACAGCAACGCCAACCAGATCCTCAAGGAGAAGAAGGAACTGATCGTAATCCAAGAAATCCAAGGCGTTGTCTCCGTCTTGGCAAGTGACACCGTGCGTGAACTGGACCGGATGGTGCTCGATCACCGCACCGTCTACGTTCAGAAACAAACCCGGTTCGAGGAGCTCAAGCAACTGCCACCCGATAAGCTGCGCAATGCGATGGGCGTCATCGTGAAGGACGAGTTGCTGGACCGCGGGTTGGACAAACTCAACGTCGCCAAACAGGAATTCATTAGTAAGGCCGTGGATCTCGGAGCCAACCACCCCGATTACAAGCGGATGACGAACACCATCGTTGAGCTCTCGGAGCAGGTGGACGCCCGCACCGCTGCCATCATGCTCGGCCTTGAGGCGGAACTGAAAGCCGTCAAGAAGCTGCTCGAAGAAACCACCCAGAAGCTGGAAGCGGAGAAGAAAAAGAATCAGGAGATCGCCGAGGGCAAGCGCGTTTACCAGCTCGCGCTGGAAGAGTTGGAGCGGCAGAAGCGGCTGCGCGACACGGTCGAGAACAAAATCAAAATCGAGCAGATCGAGAAGGACATCAAACGCAGCACGGCCGTCGTGGTTTCGGACATAGCCGAGCCGGCCATCAAAGCCGCGTATCCGAAGATGACCCTCAACATCGTGCTGGGCGCATTCGTCGGCCTCGTGCTGGGCGTCGGCCTGGCCTTCTTCATCGAATACCTCGACACCAGCGTGAAGACCATTGACGACGTCGAGCGCGCGCTCCAGGCCCCTGTGCTCGCCGTCATTCCGCAGAACGTCGGCGCGCTACTCGACGAAGGCATGGACAGCCCGCACGCCGAGGCCTACCGCGTCCTGCGCACCAACGTCCTCTTCACCCGGAAGGACGAGAAGGCCAACGCCATCACCGTCGTCAGCGGCGGAGCGGGCGAAGGCAAGTCCACCACCGTCCTTAACCTCGCCACCATCTTCGCCCAGAACGGCAACCGGGTGCTGCTGGTTGATTCCGACCTTCGTCGCCCCAGCCTGCACAAGCGCCTCGGCCTCTCGAATTCGCTGGGCCTCACCAACTACCTCCTCGGCCAGAACAAACTCGAGGAGGTCATCCAGACCACCTCGCAGCCCAACTTGAACTTCCTCCCCAGCGGTCGCCTGCCCAGCAGCGCGCTGGGGATCCTCAATTCCCCGCAGATGAAGGAGTTCATCAAGGAGGTCAAGAGCCGCTTCGACTTCGTCTTCTTCGACGCCCCGCCCATCATGGGGGTCAGCGACGCCACCGTGCTTGCCAGCGGTGCGGACCTTTCGCTGCTCGTCATCCAGTATCGCAAATACCCGCAGTCCCTCGCCATCCGTTCCCGCCAGATGGTGGACAAAGTCGGCGGCCGGCTGCTCGGCGTGGTGCTCAACAACATCAACCTCGCCAGCGACGCCTCCTATTACTACTACAGCGGCTACCACTACCACAGTAACAACAACGCCGACGAACCCGGCCCCAATGGCAAGCCGGCGGGCAAGTCCGACCGCCGCAAGCCCCACGGCCCCAGTGACGCCGTCGCGCCCATCAAGCCGAAATACTGATTGCCCCGGCCGCAACGCCCCGACCACACTTGCGCATGAACAACGTCTGGAAACTCCTCGCGCTCGCGCTCGCGTGCTGCCTTGGGCTGGCCTGTGACACCCCCGGCTCCGGCTCGGGCCGCAGCCCCGGTCGGCCGACTCCCGGCGCGCCGAAGGGAGACTCCACCGACATTCTCCGCGCAGGCGAAAAGATTTACATCACGCTGTCCGACATTCCCGGTGGCCCAGGCGGAGGCGAGGTTACTATTTCCGAAGACGGGAAAATCACCCTCCACTTGGACCAGACCTTTGTCGCCGCGGGCAAGACGCGCAGCCAGCTCGAAGCCGAAATCCGCGCGCGCTACGTGCCGGGCTTCTACACGAAGATGACCGTGACGGTGAAACAGGAGGACCGTTTCGTTTACGTTGGCGGATTCGTGAAGGCTCCCAATCGCTATCCCTACACGCCGGGTCTCACACTTTTGAAGGCCATTGCTGCCGCTGGCGACTTCAGTGAGTTCGGCGACAAGACTAAGGTGACGATCACCCGTTCTGACGGCAGCACCGAAACGATCGACTGCAAGAAAGCCATCGAAACCCCCTCCCTTGACCGGCCGCTCCTCCCCGGCGACCGCGTCCATGTGCCCCGGCGCGGCTTCTTCCAGCCCTGATGGTCCGGCTCCGCGTTCTCACCGGCAGCAGTGTGGGCACCGACCACGCTGCGCACCGCTTCCCCTGCACCATCGGCCGTGCTAGTGCCGATGATCTCCAACTCCTCGATGCCGGCGTCTGGGAAAATCATGTGCAACTAAACCTCCAAGTTCCCGACGGCTTCCGCCTGAGCCGACTCGGGCAAGGCCGGGCCAGTGTCAACGGCACCGAGTTCGATGATCTCCTGCTTCGGAACGGCGATGTCATCGAGCTGGGCGCCGCGAAGGTGCAGTTCTGGTTGGCCGAGGTCCGGCAATCCAGCAACCGCCTGCGGGAGACGCTCGTCTGGCTCGGGTTGATCGCGCTCGTGCTGCTGGAAGGCGCGTTGCTCGGCTGGCTGCTTTGAGTCAATCTGCCGGCGTGGCCACCGGTGAACTCCTCCTTCGCGCGACGGCTTGGCTGTCGTTCGCCGCCTACGTTGGTGGCACGATGGCTGGAATTCGTTCGCCGGGTGGTCGGACCTTCCGCTGCGTCTGGCTCGCGGGTGCATTGCTCCTGCTGGTTCATCTCCTCGCCGCCTTTCACTTCAAGCACCACTGGAGCCACGCGGCCGCCTACGCGGACACCGCCCGGCAGACACGCGAGGTCGCCGGGCTCGATTGGGGTGGGGGCGTGTATTTCAACTACCTGCTCGTCGGCCTGTGGCTGGCGGACGCGGCAGTCCGGCTGGTCGCGCCCGAACTGCTTCACCGCTTCGTTCGCGTCGCGCTGACCGGCTTCTATGCCTTCATGTGGTTCAATGCCGCCGTCGTCTTCGTGCGCGGCCCGATGCGCTGGGTGGGCGCGGCGGCGTTCGTGCTGCTGGCCGCGTTCGCGTGGCGGCGTTCACGCCAGCCCGCGCTTCGCTAGTTCGGCGATGGTCCAGAGGTATTCGTCCACGAGTTGGTCCACGACGTTGCGCTTCTTCATCTCGGCCGGCATCACCTCCCACGTGTAGGTCTCCATCTCCAAGTGCGAGCAGAGCGAAGGCGACTCCTTCAACACATCCATCACCCCCTGCACGTGGTCGGCGGTCGTATCGAACAGCGGCGTGGGCGGGCAGTGCAGCGGGATGTGGAAGTGGATGCGCCACTCGTCGGTGATGGCCGGCGGCAGCCGGTTGTGCAGCGCGAGCGCGTCGTCCAAATCCTTGTGCCGCGTGATCGCCCCGTCCGCGGAGCGCGCGAGCACTTGGTGGAAATAAACCTCATCCGCAAAGGAGCGCAGCGCCTGCCGCGCCTCGGCGGTGGGCTTCACCTTGAGCGCGTTACTCAGGTGCAGCTTGCTCACCTTGATCTTGTGCTGACGCAAGCGGCCCAGCGCCTCGCGCGGCGACTCGTATTGCAGCGCGAGATGGCAGCAGTCGTAGTTCACGCCGAGATGTTCGTTAAGCCGCAGGTCCCCGGGCCGGTCGGCGCACATCTGCTCGATGAACTCGACGGCCTCCGCGCTGGTCTCCAAGTAGCAGAGCGGTTCCGGCTCCAGACCCAGATGCAGCGTCTTGCCCGTGCGACGCGCCACGCGCTCGATGTGCTCGATGCATTTCCACAAGTTCTCCCGCGCCGCGCGCACCTGCTGCGGCGTCGTAATGAATTCCTTGAACGACACCGGCACGGTGCTGACGCTGCCCTCCACGCCGGACGGGACGATTTCCCCAAGCAAATCGAAGAGCAGGTTCGTGTAGGCCAAGCGCTCCGGCGTCGTCCAGTCGGGCGCATAAACCTGCTCCTTTACGCGCGTGCCGTGGAAGCGCCCGTAGGGAAAACCGTTCACGGTGAAGACATAGCAGTTCTCCCGCTCGAGCCAGCGGCGGAAGCCCGTGAGCGTGGCCGGCTCGCTCAACTCCCGCGCCGCGTCCGCGCCCAAGCGCAGGCCGATGGCGTAACGCGATTTGGTGCCGAGCCGGTCGCGCACGGCCAGCACGTATTTCTGAAGGGACTCGAAGGTCTGCGGCCAGGACTCGCCCCGGTGGATGTTCGTGCAGTAGGCGAGGTGGAGTCCGTGCTTCAATTTCATCGTGGGTAGGTGTAGCAATTGGCCCCGACCGCCGCACGCCTTTTGGAGTGTGGCCGCAACCATGACCGCGACCAGCCAGACCAAGTTCTTCGCCCAACTCCGGGAGGCATTGGGCGATGGTTCTTTTGTGAAGCTCACCCTCAGCGTGCCCCGTAACGCCGAGCCGGGGCTGAAGAACATCTTCGTCCGCCCCGTGCAGCTCAAGGGCGTGCTGCGGCTGGCTTTCACCTACCGCTACGCCACGCGGGACATTCTTAAGAACCTCGATCCGGACGCGGCCATCGCGGAAGTCACCCGCCTGCTGGGCGACGCGTTTCTCACCGCCAACCTCTTCACCACGCGCGCGGCGGTGGAGATCACCTTCCGCGAGGATGGCTCCGCGCGCCTGAACACCGGCCAGCCCGCGCACGACGCGCCGCCTTCGCTCGCGCACGACCACACCAAGGCGCGCGGCATCCTGCAAACCGAGCCGTGGCTGCGAGAGCTGGGCGTGACGACGCCCGACGGCCGCATCCGCGAAGGGATGGGGCCTAAATTCCGGCAGATCAACCAGTTCGTGGAGGTGCTGCGTCCGCTGCTGGCGGCGGCCTTCGCGCAGGGCGCACCGGTGCCGGTCATCGCCACCACGGCCGGCGAACGGGTCAGCGACACCGTGCGGCTCAAGCGCCGCGCCCGCCGCGCTCTGGATATGCCCACCGAGCGCGCCGTCACGCAGTTGATCTACCGGCCGCTCACCGTCGTGGACATGGGCTGACGCAAGCGCTCCCTCACCTTCGCCGTCAGCCAGTTGCTCGAGCAGATGAACTTCGTGGGCAGCCATGTGGTGGGCGTTGAGACGCGCTCTGACTTGGTGGCGGAAGCCAACCGCGCCGCGCTGGCGGGCGGTTTCGGCCGCCTGAACTTCCAGGCCGGCAC
>JBJTAU010000510.1:0-5359 GCA_046090965.1 Limisphaerales bacterium
TTGTCGGCAAGCTGGTCGTTGTCTTTCGCGTCGTGACGCAGCACGGGCGTGACCTTGGCGTGCTTGCCCATGAGCCGGATCATCGGGTCAACGAGGTGGCATCCCAGCTCGAACATTGTGCCGCCGGCGATCTCGCCGAACGACCGGCGCGACTCGGCGTTCAGGCTCGTGTTGATGACGCCACGCACAAGATACACGTCGCCGAGCCAGCCCTGGCGGGCCGCTTCGAGCGCGGCGTTGATGCCGGGATTGAAGCGCCACATGTAGCCCATTTGCAGCAGCACCTGTTTCTCGCGGGCCAAGGCGAGCAGTTCGCGGAACTCGGCGAGTGTCACGGTGGGCGGCTTTTCGAGGTGGACGTGCTTGCCGGCCTGCAACGCGGCCTTGGCGAGGCCGTGCCGGTCCTTCGCGTCGCATTCCACGGCGATGACTTCGCTGGCGGCGATCACTTGCTCGGCAGAAAGCGCCTTGGCTCCGAGCTTCTCGGCGGCGGCGCGGTGTTTCGCGTCTGGCTCGAAGACACCGATGCATTCCCAATCGGGCGAGTTGAGCGCGAGCTTCACCTTCGGCATCCCGTGCGAATGGCTGCACCCGAGAAATCCAATGCGAACGCGGCGAGGCGGTTCGGCGGCGAGGCTGGGCAAGACGGCGGAGGCGACAGCGGCGGTGTGCAGGAAGTTACGGCGGTTCATTGGAGTCATGCGGCCATGTTCGCGCGATTCTGAAGGGTCGGCAACAAAAAGGCCCGCGAGCAGACTCGCGGGCCGGGTGAGGAAAGGCGGGCGGGTTACTTCACCGCGTTGCCGGTCAGTCCGGTGTTGTGAAGGGCTTCGAAGACAGCCTTGCTGGAGAAGTCGCCGGTGACTTCAAAGACCTTGGCGTTCTTCTCGGCGGTGTTGCCCTTGACGCCGGGCACCTTGCCGAGGGCGTTCTGCACGGCGGTCACGCACTTGCCGCAGCAGAGATGCACGCCCTCGATCTTGAGGGACTTGACCTTCGCATCGGTCGCGCCGGTGTTAGCGGCGACCTTTACGGTGGCATCGCTGGGCTTGCCATAGTAGCCGGCGGCGACGAGCGCATCCACAGCTGACTGGATTCCGGCCTTGGAACTGGAGGAGATGCTCACCGTGCCGGCGTCCTTGTCCACGGTGACGGTGGCGCCGGCGGCCTTGGCGGCGGCCTTCTCGGCCCCCTTGACGCAGGCGTTACAGCAGAGGTGGACGTTGCTGAGTTTGACCTCGTCAGCCTGGACAGCGAGGGCGGAGGTCAGGAAGGCGAGGGTGGCGAACTGGCGGAGACGTTTCATGTTTTGTTGGTCAGTAGATGGTTGAACCGATGGGGCGATGGACGGCCCGGAAAGGCGGGGGATTCACCGCGCGCTCAACGACTGGCGCGAGCTACATTGATCGAATCGCGCAGGCGCTTGTTGTCCGCGCGAATGCGGGCGGTGAGCGTCTTGCAAATCGCGATGAGGAAGGGCGTGGCCAGCTCGGGCGCGTCCTGGACCATGCGCTGCAAGTTGGCGGCGGAGACTTTCAGCAGGACGGAGTTGTTATTGGCCACCACGTCCGCCGAGCGGGGGCCGTGGTCGAACAGAGAAATGTCACCGAAGAACTCGCCCGCGAGCAAGGTCACGAGGACCGTTTCCTTGCCGCCGATCATCTGCCGCACGCGCAATTCGCCCTCGAGGATGAGATACATGGCGTCGCCCGGATCGCCTTGCTTGACGATGGTGTGGAACTGCCGGGCGTTCTCAACCTCCATGAACTGCGCGAAGCGGCCGAGCTGCTGGTCGCTCATTTCGCCCAGGATTTTCACGCGCCGGAGGGCCCCCGGCTTAATCCCCGCGATCAACGGTGCGGGGGCTGCCGCCACCCCGCCGGGCAGGACAGAGTGGAAGACCGCCCGCAACTCGGGAATCTGGCCAGCCTTGGCCCACTTCCCCTCATGCATGACAAAGACCCAGGTGTCCGTCAGCACCCGCTCGTCCTTGACCCACTCCATCAGCGTCAGGGCATCCACGGGACCGTAAACGACATCGTCCACGGCCCAGATTTTGTATCCTTTCTCCTGGGAGGATTGATCCACGCGGTCTCTTTAGGCCGGATGCAAGTTGCTGTAAAGGAAATCGGCAAGTGGACGGCCCGCTGAAGCACAATCTTCAGCAGTGCTGATCACATCTGTTCCGTCACCTCGATGCCCAGCGCCGCCAAGCCCTGCTTCAACACGCGGCCGGTGAGGTCGCACAGCAGCAGGCGCGTGGTGCGCTCCGCACCCTCGGATTTAAGCACCGGGCAGCTCTCGTAGAAGCGTGCGAACAGCCCGGCCACTTCGTAGAGGTAGTTGCACAGGAAGTTCGGGCGGCATTCGTCCGCGACCGCTTCCAGCACCAGCCCGAAGTTCATCAACTGCTTCGCCAATGCCAGTTCCTCCGGCGCGGCCAAACTAATCGCTGAACGCTGACCGCTGACTGCTGAAGAGTCGCCGCCCTTGCGGAAGATGCTCCGCACGCGCGTGTAGGCGTATTGCAGATACGGCGCGGTATTGCCCTGCAGGGCCAGCATCTTCTCCCAACTGAACTGGTAGTCACTCTGGCGGTTCGGCAGCAGGTCCGCGTATTTCACCGCGCCGAGGCCGACGATGCGGGCGATTTCCTTCCGCTCGGCTTCCGGCAGCTCGGGGGTCTTCTCGGTCACGACTTTCAACGCGCGCTCCTCAGCTTCCGCGAGCAAGTCCTCGAGTTTCACCGTGTCGCCGCTGCGAGTTTTGAAGGGCTTGCCGTCCTCGCCGAGAATCTTGCCGAAGCCGACGTGGTTGAGCTGCACGCGCTTGGCCGCCTCGGGCTGCCAGCGGGCGAAGGTCAGGAACAACTTGCGGAAATGCGGCGCCTGCCGGTCATCCACCACGTAGATGATCTCGTCCGGCGACCACTTCTTGAGCCGGTAATCAATCGTCGCCAAGTCCGTGGTCATGTAGTTGAAGCCGCCGTCGCTCTTGCGAATGAGCGCGGGATCGGCCACCCACTCGCCGTCGCGGTTCACGAGGAAGGGGTCCGACTTCGGCGGCAGCGTGCCGTCGCTGAACACGCCCACCGCGCCTTCGCTCTCGCGGGCGATGCCGCGCGCCAGCAGGTCGTTCACGACTGCGCCAAGCTGCGGGTTGTAAAAACTCTCGCCCAGGGTTTGGTCGAACTTCACGCCCAGCCGGCCATAGACGGAATCAAACTGCCGTTGCGAGACGCGGATCATCTCTTGCCAGACAGCGGTGTTCTCCGCATCGCCGGCTTGGAGCTTCACGAGTTCCTGCTTCGCCTCCTCCAGCCGGGCGGGATCCGCGTCGCACTCGGCGTTGATGACTTTGTAGAGCCGTCCCAGTTCGGCGATCGGTTCGCGGGCTAGCGCGTCGCGGTCGAGGATTTGCTTCCAGCCCAGCAGCAGCTTGCCGAACTGCGTGCCCCAGTCGCCGATGTGGTTGTCCGAGATGACGCGGTGGCCGAGCAGACGGAAGACGCGCTGAAGCGCATCGCCAATGCCCGTGGAGCGGATGTGCCCGACGTGCATCGGCTTGGCGACGTTCGGCGAACTGAAGTCAATGACCACCGTGCGCGGCGTCGCGGCTTTGATGACGAAGGGCTCGGCCTTCAGCGCCTCCGCTTGCAGCACTTCGGCGAGCGCGGCGGGCTTGAGCCGGAAGTTGAGGACGCCCGGCCCGGCGATGTCCACGGCGTCGCAGAGATCGGCGACATCCAGCACGGTTTTCACCTGCTCGGCGAGCGCGCGGGGGTTGAGCTTCCGCTGCTTGGCGACCGCGATGAGCGCGTTGGACTGGTAATCGCCGTGGCGGGCGTCGGGGCAGGGGCGAACGAGGACCGCCGTGGTATCCGCGTCCGGCAACACCGCGCGGACGGCGGCCTGGAGTCTGGCTTGCAGCGTGAGATTCAACATGGCTTCCGCAAAGGCGCGCAGGCTAAACAGCGACCCCGAAAGGGTCGAGCGCAAAGGCCCGACCAGCTTGTCCCTCAACGAAAAACCCCGGCGGTGGCCGGGGCTTTCGTGAATCGATGTCGCCGTCTCAGATGAGGCCGGCGAGTTCCTGGAGGACGCGCCAGTTGTCGAGGCGGTCCTGCTTGGCTTCGAGCATCAGCGGCGAGGGGTTGCCGTCCTTGTCGAAGTGCTTGGCGAAGCGGCCCTCGGTGCGCGCGAACATGACGAAGTCGAAGAGTTCGCCGGTCTTGGGATCCTTATACCAGTCTTCCTTCGGCGCGGGGTTGCCCTGGAGGCTGAGGCGCTCGGCGAGCTTGGTGCCCTTGCGCGGGTCGTAGATGAGCACGGGGAACGTGCGGGTGTCCACGGCGAGCTTGGACTGGTTCATGGCGAGGTTGTCGCCGACGCCGTGCTCGGGCTGGCAGGTGGTGTAGACGCTGACCACGGCCGGGCCGTCAAACTCGTTGGCCGCCATGATGGACTTGTAGAAGTGGTTCGACATGGCGCAGGAGGTTTGCGCGACGAACGTGTTCGGGTGCATCATCGCGATCTGCGCGATTTCCTTGCGGCGTTCGGTCTTGCCCTGGATGACCTTGCCGTGGACGGAGAACTTGGTGTTCTGCGCCTTGAAGGTAGCCGTCGAGGACGGGCCGCCGGTGTTCGAGTAAACCTGCGTGTCGAGGATGAGCACCTTGATGTTCATGCCCGAGGCCAACATGCGGGAAAGCGACTGGAAGCCGATGTCGAGCATCGCGCCGTCGCCACCGACGACCCAAAGTTTTTTGTCGTGCCAGCCCATCTGGTCCCAGCGCGCGCGCACGCCCATCGCGTCGGCGGGGCCGTTCTCGAAGAGCGAATTGGTCCACGGAACGAGGTAGGGGTTGTAGGGATAAGTGGACGCGTAAACGGTGGAGCAACCGGTGGAGTTGACGATGCCGACGCTTTCCTTGCCGTATTGGAAGCCGGTCGCGGCCAGCATCATGCGGAGGGCAGTGCCTTCGCCGCAGCCCATGCAGGAGCCGGCGCCGCCAACGTAGAGGAGGCTGCGCTCGGCGAGCATCATGTCGCTGAGGAGTTTCTCGTTGAGGTAGTCCTTCGGGGTCTCGGGGAGCTTGCGGTAGAAGTTAAAGGTGCGCTGGGATTCCTTCAGGATTCCGCCATCCTTCATCAGCATGGAGAGCGCGCCGTGGTTGCCGCAGGCGTCCACGCATTCAGCGCAGCCCTTGCACTTGGTGGGGTCGATGAAGATGCCGAAGTAGCCGGGGTCCTGGCCCTTCTTCTCGTAGACGTTCCAGAACTTGGTGGTCCGGCCGAACTGGCGGCGGTAGTGCTCCCGCTCGGCGGGGTCGGGAATGGCCTCCAGCTGGGCCTCCAGC
>JBJTAU010000511.1:0-2990 GCA_046090965.1 Limisphaerales bacterium
GTGGGTGGGGCAGCGGCCGCCGTCGGCGTGGGGGTCGTGGTGGTGGTCGGGGCGGGCGCGAGCTGGGCCGCGACTTGATGGCCGGCCATTTCCCCCAGCATGGTGTGGCGGCGGATGAGCGCGTCGTATTCGGCAATCGTCTTGCGCAACTGCTCCTCGTATTTGAGCGCGCGCAGCGCCACGCGCAGGCGCGCCTGTAGTTCGGTGAGGTCGCAGGGCTTGACGATGTAGTCATCCGCGCCGGCGTCGAGGCCCTTGACGATGTCGAGCTTGGTGTTGCGCGAGCTGAGGAGGATGACGTAGGTGCGGACGGGCTGCTTGATGGCGCGCAGCCGGGCGCAGACCTCGGGGCCGGTCATGCGGGGCATCATCCCGTCGCAGATGGGCAGCGGCGGCGCGGTGGGTGTCTGGAGGATGTCCCAAGCTTCCGCACCGTTCTGCACCACGAGTGACTCGTAGCCGAAGCGCGCGAGAAAACTCGCAATGATCTTGCGGCTGATTTCGTCGTCGTCGGCGAGCAGGATTTTCATCGAGTCAACTGCCGGAGGATAGGCTGAGTGCCGCGCGGAATTCAAAGCTCAAAGCAGCGCCCCGTTCAGCCGGCAGTTGCCAAGGCCGCGCGCCCCGCGCTAGCCTCGTCGCATGATGACCACCCGCAAGTTTCTGCAACGGCTTTCCCTCTCCTTGGCCGCACCCGCGGTGTTTTCCGGTTGCGCCACCGTCGGTTCCAACGAACCCCTCTGGACGCCGCGCGCGCTGACCAAGCCCGGCGAGTTCACGCCTGGCATCGAGGGCCCGGCGTGTGACTGCGACGGCAACATCTACGCCGTGAACTTCGCCAAGCAGCAGACCATCGGCAAAACCACGCCGGACGGCCGCTCGGAAATTTTCGTCACCCTCCCCGGCACGAGCACGGGCAACGGCATCGTCTTTGACCGCGCGGGCTTCATGTATGTCGCGGACTACGTCGGGCACAATGTCCTGCGTGTGGACATGAAGACGAAGGCGATCTCCGTCTTCGCGCACAACCCGCAGATGAACCAGCCCAACGATCTGGCCATCGCGCCCGACGGCACGCTCTTCGCCAGCGATCCGAATTGGAAGGACGGCACGGGTCAGCTCTGGCGCATTGACCGCGACGGCAAGACGACGCGGCTCGCTTCGGGCATGGGCACCACCAACGGCATCGAGGTCAGCCCGGACGGCAAGCGGCTCTACGTGAACGAAAGCGTGCAGCGGGACTTGTGGGTCTTCGACATCGCGCCAGACAAGTCGCTGACGAACAAGCGGCTGTTGAAGAAATTCCCCGACCACGGTTTCGACGGTCACCGGTGCGACGCGGCGGGCAATCTCTACATCGCCCGCTACGGCGAGGGCGTCGTGGCCGTGGTGTCACCGCAGGGGGAAATTCTCCGCAAGGTGCCCGTGCTTGGCCCGCGCCCGAGCAACCTGTGCTTCGGCGGACCAGACGGGCGGACGGTTTACGTCACCGAAGTCGAGCACACGCGGCTGGTGGCCTTCCGCACGGACCGTCCGGGACTGGCTTGGAAGCGCTGGCAGGAGCAGCGGTGATCAGCTCCCTATTTCTCCACCTTCGCCAACTGGGGAGTGCGCTTCTTGTGATACGGCGAAGAGAGGTTGAAGTAGATGCCACAGAGCGGCTTCTCCAGCGTGGAATCCTCCGGCGGCTGGCTCAGGATGATGGTCACCTGATTGTCGAGCGCGATGCCGTGGCGCAGACCGGGCGCACGCTGCTGGTAGGCTTTGATGGCCTTTTCCACGAGGCGCTGGAGCGCGCCCTCGCAGTCCTCGGGCGTCTTGGCGATGCACACGATGAACTTGTCATAGGCGCGCAAAGCTTCCGCAATTTCGGCCTTGAACATGTCCGCACTGAGTTCCATGGCAAAACCCTAGCATAATGGCAGGTCCGATGGGAAGCCGGAGATTGACCACCGATTTTTCCGAACCAAACCGCCCGTTGGGGCGTTCCACCCCTTGAACGGCCCGCCCTCGGGCGAGTCGAACAACCGATGCCCGTGTTCCGCCAACCTCCCATCGCTGCGTCGCTGCCATGACGCCCACAGCCGCAACGCCGTCCGCGACGGACGAGCAGGCCATGTGGCGCGTGCAATCGCACGATGACCCCGAGGCGTTTGCCGAGATTGTCGGGCGCTGGCAGGGGCCGATTCGCAACCTGTGCCTTCGCATGACGGCCGACCTGCATCGCGCCGAGGATCTCGCGCAGGAAACCTTCGCCCGGCTGCACGCGCGCCGCCGCGAGTGGCAGCCCACGGCCAAGCTCTCCACCTATCTCTGGCGCATCGCCCTCAACCTCTGCCACGACGAAAACCGCCGCCGCACCCGCCACGGCGAGGTGCCGCTGGAAACCGGTGAGGACGGTGAGCACGTGCCGCACACCAGCGTCTTCCACCCCACGCCGCACGAGGAGCTCGAATCCGAGGAGCGCGCCGACCAGGTGCGACTGGCCTTGCAACGGGTGACCGAGCCGTTCCGCACCGTGCTCGTGCTGCGGCACTACGAGGGCCTCAAGTTCCGCGAAATCGCCGACGTGCTCGGCGTGCCGGAAGGCACCGTGAAGTCCCGCATGGTCGAGGGCCTCAGCCAACTCACGCGCCTGCTGCAACCGGCTTTGAACGATGCTCCCGCCGCCAACGCTCCGGCCACGCCCGCCGCGAACTGGCAACCACGTCCGCAAACCCAAGCCCGCTTATGAACCACCCGACCCGCGAAGACCTCGTCGCCCACCTCTACGGCGAACTGCCGCCCGAGCGGCAGACCGAACTCACGGCGCACCTCGGTTGCTGCGCCGACTGCCAGAAGCTCGCGATCGAGTGGCGCGCCACGATGGCGGAGCTGGACACCTGGCAGCTACCCGCCGTGTCCTCGGCGTCGCCCGCGCGCGTGCCCACGAACGTCGTTTTCGCACCGTTCTGGAAGTGGGCCGTGGCCGCGTGCCTTGTGCTGGGGCT
>JBJTAU010000512.1:0-3322 GCA_046090965.1 Limisphaerales bacterium
TTAGGGTCCCGAGCATGATTGAATTGGCCTAAGCCCGGCCCCGGTGCGCCGACCTCACGCAGCCGCGCGTCCGCGGGGCGCGTCCCCCCGCGCAGACCGAGGCACTCGCCGCCGAGATCCTCGCACTGAAACGCAAGCTCAACGCCGTCATCCTCGCACACAACTACCAGGTGCCGGAGATTCAGGACGTGGCTGACTTCGTCGGCGATTCCCTCGGCCTCGCGCAGCAGGCGGCTGGCACGAGCGCGGACGTCATCGTCTTTTGCGGCGTCCACTTCATGGCCGAGACGGCGAAAATTCTGAACCCCGGCAAGCTTGTCATCCTCCCCGATTCGGACGCCGGCTGTTCGCTCGAGGAAAGCTGCCCTGCTCCCGAGTTGGCGAAGCTCCAGGCGACCAACCCCAATTTCTACACCATCGCCTACATCAACTGCTCGGCCGCCGTGAAGGCGTTGAGTGACGTGATCGTGACCAGCGGCAACGCGGAGAAGATCGTCCGCGCCGCGCCGCCGGACCGCGACCTCCTCTTCGTGCCCGACGAAAACCTCGGCCAGTGGGTCATCGAGCAGACCGGCCGCCCGATGACGCTCTGGCGCGGCAACTGTTACGCGCACGTCGAGTTCCAGCAGGGCGTCATCCAGCGCGCGCGCGCGGCCTACCCGGATGCGAAGATCGTCGTCCACCCCGAAAGCCTCCGCGAAGTGCGCGCCCTCGCCGACTCGGTCTGCTCCACCGAGAAGATGATCACCTACTGCAAGACCAGTCCCGCGAAGCGCTTCGTCATCGTCACCGAGTCCGGCATCATCCATCGGATGAAGAAGGAATGCCCGGACAAGGAATTCCTCTGCGCGCCGGTCTTTGACGTGATGCGGATGCCGACGGACAACTGCCGGTGCAGCGAGTGCCGCTACATGAAGCTCAACACGCTGGAGAAGCTGCGCGACTGCATGAAGCACCTCGCCCCGCGCCTGGACCTGCCCGCCGACATCCTCGCCCGGGCCCGCGCCCCCATGGAGCGAATGCTGGCCATCTCGGCCCGCTCCTGAAGCCCGCGCCCGGACGCGACCCGCTTAACCATTCCCTTACACCCGCCGCCTTGACGCGACTGGGGGAAGTGCGTTTGCTACGTCTGTTTGAAATCGCCGCCCCCAGATCAACGCCGACCGCTGCTGGCCTTCACCCTGGTGGAAACCATGGTGGCGACGCTCATCATCGCCATCCTCATTTCGCTGCTCATGCCCGCCATCATGAAGGCCAAGGCCAAGGGCTTTCAGACCTTCTGCACCAGCAACCTGCGCGGCGTCGGCGTGGGGCTCATCAGTTACGCCGAATCGCATGACGGCAACTTCCAGAAGCAAGTCCCCGCCGCGCAGGGCTGCTGCGCCACGCTCCCCACCAACAGCATCCTGCCCGGCGGCCTGATCTCGCGTGATGTCCGACCCTTCACCCTCGCTGCCAGCACTCTGGGCAGCCCGAAGATCCTCACCTGCCCGACCGACCGTGACAAACGCCCCATCGTGAGCTTCGCCGCCGTGCACACCACCAACGTGAGCTACTTCACCAGCGTCCGGGCGCGGCGCAACAACCACAACACCCTCCTCTCCGGCGACAACCACATCCGCTTCATCGCCTCCAACGTCTCGCCCATCGGCTTCCGGCCCTACTGGAGCACCAACCGCCACGCCGACAGCATCAACCTCGTCTTCAGCGACGGTCACGTGCAAGGCGTCCACAGCAACAACCTCCCGCAGATCATCTACACGGCCGCAAAGCCCGGGCCGTGAGCGAAGCGCCTGCGGCTCACGCTTAGCGCCCCGCCGTCTGCCGGTTCGGAGAATGCGCTTGCAAATCTGCGGGGCGGAGCCTCCTATCGCTTCAGCTCACCCAAAGGTTATGAGTCGTGAGGACTTCATGAATTGCTCCTCCTCCAATCGCGCATCGCGCATCGCGCATCGCGCATCGCGCATCGCTGCCGTAGTCGCGCAACAGGTTTCCCCTTCGCAGGCAAGCTTCGCGTTCCATTCTCCGTCCCCATTCGCTCCGACCGTGTCCCCACCGAAAGGGGACACGGTCCGTTTGATTCCAGCGCTGTCCCCTCCGGCTTTAACGCCGTCCCCTTTCATTCCCGCACCGTCCCCTCTGACTTTTGCCGAGTCCCCTTTCAGCCTCGCACTGTCCCCTCTGGTTTTTGCGGTGTCCCCTTTCGTTTCTGCGCAAATCAATTTCCCGTCCCGAAACACACTCATGAAACAGCTTCTGCGGATCGCCCTTTTGTTGTCACTGCTTGCCACTCAGACCCACAACGCGCTGGGTCAAAGCACCTTGGCCGACGGCCTCGTGGCCTACTATCCCTTCAACGGCAATGCCAACGATGCGAGTGGCAATGGCAACAACGGCACCGTCTTCGAGGCGGCGCTGAGTGCCGACCGCTTTGGGTTGGCCAGCCGCGCCTACGCCTTCGATGGTGTGAACGACCAGATAACGGTGGCACATTCCGCCAGCATCTCCCCGACGAATGAAGTCACGGTAGCAGCTTGGATCCGGCCAATGGCCAACGAGGACAACAAGCACTGTGTCTCGAAAGGTTCCCATGTTAACTACTTCAGTCGCAGCTACTCCCTTCAAGGCCCGTGGGCGGATGGCAAATGGCGCGCGGCCCTCAGCACCCCAACAGGAGAGATCGTTGTTGCCAGCAGCAGCGATGCAGCCTTGGGAGTGTGGAGCCATGTGCTCATGTCCTACGATGGCGCGATTGTGAAACTATACGTGAACGGCCAGTTGAGCGGCACGCAGGCTGCAACCGGCCTCATCACCCAGACTAGCGAACCGCTGTTGATCGGTAGCCACAAGTTCTATGCAGCCTCAGACTACTGGTTCAACGGCGGAATTGACGACGTGCGCATCTACAACCGTGCCTTCTCGGCGGCTGAGGTGGCGCTACTTCATGCAAGCGAGACCGCAGCCCCAGTCATCACAACTCAGCCAACCAGCGCCAGTGCAAATGTCGGAGGCACCGCGACGTTCATCGTCACGGCCGCAGGCAGCAACCCTCTGAGCTACCAGTGGCGGAAGGATGGCGTGCCCGTGCCCGGCGCCACCAATGCATCCTACGCCCTCTTTAACGTGCAGACCAACCAGGCCGGCAGCTACAGTGTGGTGATCACCAACGTGGCCGACGACATCATAGTGACCACCTACAACGCCACCGGCCTCGTCGCCGGCGCGCACGAATACAAAGTCGCCGGCCGCAACTCCCGTGGCACCGGCCCGGAGAGCGATGTGAGCGTGGTGAATGTGGCGTGAACCAGCGAACTGCCTGCCT
>JBJTAU010000513.1:0-4396 GCA_046090965.1 Limisphaerales bacterium
GAGGGGATTTTCATCTAGACGCGGAGTTCGCGAATGCGTTCCTGGTATCGGTCCACGCCCAAAGGCCTAACGGGGCCGGTGCGCTTCTGATTCGGGCGCAGCCACGGGGCTAGCGGTGGGACCATCTCGACAAGGCGACGGCGGCGGGTCTTGGCCTTGCCCGCCTTGACCTCGACGTGGCCGGGCACGCGCCAGATTTCCTCCCACGTCAACCGCTGTGCTTCCTCGGGGCGCAGCCCGCCCAGCCCGCCGAGCGCGAGCAGCGGCAGCAGTTCCGCGTCGGCGGCGGAGAGGAGGCGGCGCAGTTCGTCGGGGCGGTAATGGTCGGTGTCGCCGGGCGTGAGCTTCTCGCGCTCCATCGAGGGCGCGGCGAGCAGGCGGTGGTTGGGCGCGAGGTAGTCCTTCTTCACGGCCCAGCCGAGGAACAGCTTGAGGGCGGCGCGGTAGTGGTTGCGCGTCTTGGGTGCGAGATCGGGCAGCGCGCCGAGGAACTGGTCGAGGTTGTCCTTGGTGATCGCGTCCACGTCGTAGCCCTGAAAGGTGGCGCTGAACCGGCGGAGGAAGTGGCCGTTCATGTAGGCGTATTGCTTGGACAACTGCGAGCGCTGACCGGCGGGAGCCTCTGTCTTGGCGGTGAGGCCGGCGAGGACCTCCTCGACGGCGTCTGCGAGCTGCACGCGCCGGAGGGTGGCGACGTTGGCGAGGTAGCCGGTCACGGCGGCGTCGAGCGTGTGCTGCTCGCCGAGCTTGCGGACGGCTTCGAGGTATTCGGAGACGGCGGCCAGCGGCGTGATGGCGCGGCCGGTCTTGCGGTGGAAGGCGTCGAAGATGGCGAGCGCGGCGCGGGCCTGCTTGGCGGTGAGCTTGGCGGCGTCGGAGCCGGCGGCGATCTGTTTGACGAGCGACTCGGCGAAGTGAAGCGCGCCGCCGGGACCGCCGAGGGAGGCGAAGGATTTCATCAATCGCCGCCCCTCCGCCGGCTGCCAGCCGACGCGGTAGCCGCGCCGTCCGGTCGAGCGGTAAATCGTGGCGAGCACCTTGCCGCGATGCTTCACCTTCTTGGGCCATCTGCTCACTTCCGCCTCGCTGGAAAGAGGCAAAACCTGTGACAAATCTGTGTCCGCAGGCCGAGTTTCTTCAATTCCCTCAGTGTTTCTGGCTGTCCGGCATGGATTCGAACCATGACAAAAGCCTCCAAAGGGCCTTGTGCTACCGTTACACCACCGGACAAACCGTGGTGGGAACCTAGCGAACGGGCCCGGGCGCGCAAAGGTTTTTTCCGGCCGCGCGCCGGCCCCACTTGGCCCTTTCAATTCGGCTTGGGAGAATTATCGTCGCCCTCGTTGCGCTGGTCGCCACCAGCCGCGTGTTTCCCCGATACACCGCACCACCCTATGCGCCGCACCAAAATCATCGCCACGCTTGGCCCTGCCACGAGTTCGCCGGAAATGCTCGGCCAGCTCCTGGACGCGGGCATGAACATCGCCCGGCTCAACATGTCGCACGCTCCTCATGACTGGGTGCGCGCCACTGTGAAGCACCTGCGCACTGCCGCCGCCGCCCGCAAACGCTCCCTCGGCATCCTCATGGACACGCAGGGGCCGGCCATCCGCACTGGTGATCTCAAGGTGCCGCTGGACCTCCAGCCGGGCCAGAAGTTCGTGCTCACCGTGCGCGGCGAGAAGAGCAAGGAGGAGCATTCCGTGGACGTGAACTACGAGCACTTCGTCAGCGACATCAGCGTCGGTGACGTGGTGTTGCTGGACAACGGCGAGATCCAGATGAAGGTGCTCGCCAAGCACCACAACAAGGTCGAGTGCGAGGTGCTCACGCCCGGCAAGCTCGGCAGCCGCCGCCACATCAACCTCCCCGGCGTCAAGGTCAGCCTCCCCGCTCTCACCGCAAAGGACATCGCCGACGTGAAGCTCGGCCTCGAGGTCGGCGTGGACTACATCGCACTCTCCTTCGTGCGCGAGGCCAAGGACATCATGCAGCTCCGCGCGCTCACGGAGGGAGCCGGGCACCGCCCGCAGATCATCGCCAAGATCGAGGACCAGTCGGCGGTGAAGAACATTGACGAAATCATCACCGAGGCCGACGGCATCATGGTCGCGCGCGGCGACCTCGGCATCGAGGTGCCCTACGAGGAGCTGCCCATCATCCAGCGCAAGGTCGTCAAGATCTGCCTCCGCGTCGGCAAGCCCGTCATCGTCGCCACGCACATGCTCGAGAGCATGATCGAAAACCCCATGCCCACGCGCGCCGAGATCACCGACGTGGCCAACGCCGTCTTCGAGCAGGCCGACGCCATCATGCTCTCCGGCGAGACCACCGTGGGCAAATACCCGGTGAAGTGCGTCGAGGTCTTCGACCGCATCGCCAAGCGCATCGAGCGCAGCGGCAACGCCGGCTACCACGAGCGCGCGGAACTGACCAACGCGCGCCAGAAGCTCGTCAAGAGCGCCGTCGTCATGGCCGATCAGCTTCGCGCCGAGGCCATGCTGGTCTTCACCCGGCGCGGCAACATGGCCCGGTGGACCGCGTGGCTCCGTCCCCGTTGGTCGCCCATTTACGCCATCTGCGAGAGCCAGACCGTGGCCGACTCGCTCACCCTTCACTGGGGCATCACGCCCGTGGTCATCCCCTTCACCGACCACTCCAACCCGGAGCACAACATCGAGACCGCCCTCGCCGTGTTGAAGGCCGACGGGCGCCTCCATCGCGGCCACACCGCCGTCATCATCAGCGCCATGGCCAGCGTCGAGCACATCGTGGACGCCGTGCAGATGCGCGTCGTGGAGTAGGTATTTGCGCGGAGCGAGTTCTCCGCCGCGCACCCTGGACCGAATCCCCCTTCGCTGCCATGCCGATGCCTTGGAAACGCAAATTCACCGGCGGCGTGCTGGCCTTCCTCGGCTTTCTGCTCTCGCCGCTGTCGTGGTGGAACGATCTCTTCGTGAACGTCCCGCTCGCGCTGGCCTTCGCGTGGATCGTGAGCCTGTTCTGGCCGGCGGCGTTTGGCGCGAGCTTCGTCGTCGGCTACTGGCTGACGAATGTTCTCGGCCTCGTGCTCTTGCAGAAAGGCGCGCAGCAAACCCTGACGGACCAGCCCGCGCCTTACACGCGCCGGCAACTGCTCAAGGATCTCGGCATCTCGCTGGCCTACACCCTCCTCATCGTCGCGCTGGTGAAGTTCGGCGTGCTCAAGCCGCTGCCCGATTACCTGCCCCAACGCACCCCGTAACCGACGGCGTCAGCCTGGGCCGCTGGTTTCACTCGGCTCGCTGATCGCAAACTGAAGATTACGACTACGGCTTGCCTCCTGACTGCTCCCGCTCAAGCTTGCCCCCATGCAAGACACGGCGAGCGTGGACTGTCCGTTCTGTGGCCAGAGCATGGAGCTGGTGCTCGACACGAGCATCGCATCGCAGTGCTTCGTCACCGACTGCGAGGTCTGCTGCCGGCCCTTTGACGTCACGGCGGAATGTGAGGCGGGCGAAATCCTCTCCGTCACTGCGGCTGGGAACTGACTCGCGCTCAGTGGTTGAACGCGAATTCCTTCGTGTTCAGCAGCGCCCAGAACAGGTCGGCGAAGAAGGCGTCGCGCACGTCGGCGGCACTCTGCTGGCGGATGATGGCTTCGCGCTCGGCGGGCGTGGGTTTGCGGCCGAGCGTGAGCAGGTAGAGCTGCTCGGTGAGTGCCGCGTCGTCGGGAAATTGCTTCAGCAACTTCGCGAGCCGGCCGTCGGACGACTTGATTTTCTTGAGCACGTCCTCGCCGTTGTTGAGGTGCAGCAACTGCGGCAGCGTCACATCACCGCTCCGCTCGCAGGCGCACGCCGTCACGCGGTCGCTGCGGCCGAAGAGCGTGAGGAAATAGCTGGTCACTGTCGGGTCCGGAAGCTGCACCGCGCGCAGGCCAACCGGATAACCGGCGAAGCTTTCCGGCACAGCGGTCACATCGCTCACGGCGTCAAGCAGCACCTCGGCGGGCAGTCGGCGTGCGTAAAAGTGCGAGTGGAACCGGCGGTCGTCGGCGTTCGCCTTCGTGGTGTCGGCGGCCAGCTGATAGGCCCGGGAAGTCACGATGAGCCACATGAGCTTCCGCAAGTCGTAGCCGCTGGCAAACTCACGTTTCAGCAGCGCCCACAGCTCGGGATTGCTCGGCGGGTTGCTGTCGCGCAGGTCGTCCACCGGCTCGACGAGGCCCACGCCCATGAAGTGCCGCCAGACGCGGTTGACCATCGCAGCCGCGAAGAACGGATTCTCCGGCGCGGTGAGCCACGTCGTGAATGTCTCGCGCGGGTCCGCGCCCTCGGGCAGCGTGAGTTCGCGGCGGTCGAGCGGACGTGCGGCCATCATCTGGCGCGTGCGCGGCTGCTGCACGGCGGGCGGC
>JBJTAU010000514.1:0-4187 GCA_046090965.1 Limisphaerales bacterium
CGAGGAAGGCGGCGATCGCCTCGGCGTCCGCCTGCGCGGTCGCGCCGGGGAGGAGTTTGGGCATCTGCGCATTGGCGCGTTGGGCCTTCGGGTCGAGAATCCAATTCGCCATCCAACCGTAGTGGCGGCGGGAACCGATGCCCTCGAAGCTCGGCGCGTCCACCGTCAGCTCCGGAGCCCCGGGCGCGGTGACGTGGCACTTTGCACAGCGGGCCTCGAAGAATGTCTCACGGCCGAGTCGCAACTTGGTCTGTTGCGCGAGGGCTTCGTTCCCGACAGTGCGGCTGATCATCCCGGAGTGAACCGGTTCCCACAGCGAACCTTTCTCGGACCACAGGAGCTTGAGCATCGCGTCGCCGGCGGCCGGGCTGGTGAAGGTGACCTTGAGCGCGTTGTTGCCCTTGCTGAGGCGGATGGGCTTGGTCGGTTCGCTCGCCTGCTTCCCGTCGCCGGTGAACTCAATGATGGTGTTGGTGCCCAGCTCGACCTTCGCGGTGCCTCGGGCCTCGACCTTGAAGAGGTAGTCGCCGCGCAGGTCCACCGCGATGAAACCGGTGAAGGTTGCCGTGAACTTTCCGGTGCTGAGGAACGGCGTGGGCGGGTGGCCGGCGGGGACGTAGAGCCAGGCGTTGGGCGCACTGACGGTGTCGCTCATCGCGCCCATCGTGTAAGTGAGCGCCAGCCCCGGCTCCGTCTTCACGGGTTGGGCGAGGGCGGAGGCGGCAAGGCACGCGGTGGCGAGCAGGCTGCGGAGAATGAGTTGGGTCATCGTCATGGGTAGCTGGTCAAGCAAACGCACGGAGGGTTGTAGCGATTTTCAAATGGGAGACAAGGCGCGAGCACAACAAGGGTCCATCAAGGCCTCTTGGCTGCCCCAACGGGGCAGAGGAATACAGCCCAGGGTTGCGCGCAGCGCTACCCTGGGTTTCGACCCCCGCACACGAACACGCCCTGCAGGGGCGGCGGAACTGAACTTGCACACGACGGCTTCCAGTGCCCCTTCAGGGCACGCCTGTATTTCGGTCTCGAAACCCAGGGTAGGCTCCGCTGCGCTCCGCCAACCCTGGGCTGTATTCCGGCACCCCGTGGGGTGCTCGCCCGTGCCGGCGGCTTCCAGCCGCCGCGTTGCGCGAGGGGAGCTCGGGTCCGGCTCGAATCTCCGTTGCCGGCAGGCGGCGGCTGCAAGCCGCCAGCACGATGCTTCACGGCACTACGTTGATCGTGTGCAGCACGTCCTGCTTGAACTCGACGCCCGACGCCGTCTTGAGCTGGAACTTCAGCAGTTGCTGGTTCACCGGCTGGAGGTCCGTGATGGCCAGCGTCACCGTCTTGCCGTCGGCGGAAAGTTTCGCGCCGGTGATGTCGAGCTTGTCGTGGCCGCGCTGTTCTTTCCCGTCGGGGCCCTTGGTAAGTTTGAACTCGGGGGAGCCATAGTTGCTCGTGCGTTGGTAATTCCAACGCTCACCGCTGTAGTTTTGCGCGTCCTCGGCTGCGGCCTTATCCAGCGGCTGCGTGAAGGTGAGCGCGACGCTGGCCTTGGTCACGTTGAGCTTGGCGATGGAGACGACGGGCTTGCCGGTGTAGCGGATGCGGTCGAAGCCGCCTTCCTTCGCCGCGTTGCTCTGCCAGCCGCGCAGGCCGGCGTTGTAGAGCTGGCCGTCGGCGGGGTTGAAGCGCGGGCGCATCGCGGAAGAAGTCAGCTTCACGGGAATCTTCACCACGCCGCCTTGCGGCTGTCCGCCGATGAATTCCTTGAGCACGAGGTAGATGCTGGACTGACCATAGGAGCAGTGCAGCAACTCGCCGCTGTAGGGGCCCCACTTGGTGCTCGTGACCCACGCCTGGCCGCCGCCGGAGTTGTCCCAGCTCTTGGCGAGCCAGCACAGCGGCTGCGCGAAGGTCTTCACGTCCTTGCCATGGGCCAGGTCTTCCACGCCGAGGAACGCGCCGGGCTTGACCCAGTTGATGGGGCACATGGGAACCCACGTGCCCTCGTTGTCGCCGGTGGTCAACTCACCGTTCGGTCCGACGCCGATCCCGGTGGGCGCGCGCAGGCCGGTGGCGACGACTTCGAGCTTATGGCCATACTTGTCCACCTTCATTAGGCAGCCGGCGTGCTCGGAGATTTCGCCGTTGCCGCCACCGCCGCCGAAGCCGCGCCCGCCGCCTTTCACCGGGCCGGCCTTGGCCATGTAGAAGTTGCCTTCCTTGTCCGTGTGCAGGTCGAAGGTGAACTCGTGGAAGCCCGGCGAACTGGTGATGTCGTCGTTGAAGGTCTCATAGACATCAGCCGAGCCGTCGCCGTCGAGGTCACGGTAGCGGGTGATCTGGTCGCGGCCTGAGGTGTAGATGACGTCGTCCACAATCTTCAGTCCCAGCGTCTCGAAGCCGCCGCTGGCGAAGCGCTTCCACTTGAGCTTGTCGAGCTTGTCGTCAATGCCGCTGACAATCCACACGTCCCCGTCCCACGTGGACAACGCGGCGCGCTTGCCGTCGGCGAAGAAGTCCATGCCGCCGAAGCGCACGCGGCGATTCCACGGGTTGGGCACGGGCGGGGTGATCACGTCCTGCACATACGCACCGTCCGGCGTGCTGCTGGCGGCGAGCACGCCCTGCGTGACGACCGCATCGGGCCAGTGGGGTTTGCCGGGTTTCTGGTAGTCGGCCAGGGTCGGTTTGCCGAAGGAAAGTCCGGCGAGCTTTGCCTCACTCGCTGTCTCGCCATGCCACACGGCAACGGCAAACGTCGCGGGCGCGGAGCCGGCGGGCACGCGCACGCGCACCTGGCCGCTTTCGGAAAGCTCGACCTTGAATGACTTGGGCGCGCCGACCAGCTCCGCGAACGTCGTCTGCGCGGGGATGGTGTATTCCTCATCCATCTTCTTCCCGTCCTTCGTGACTTGCCGCTTCGCCTTCGCCTCGGGAACGCGGAGCAGGCCGCGGTTTCCTTCGACCGTCGCCCTGCTGCCTTCGACTTCACAGACGGCGAGCACCAACTCCTTCGCGTTCTTCCCGAGCTGGATGGTGCGGACGAACGCCACTTGCCCGTCCTTCTCGACCGCGCTCGGTTGCTCCACGACGCGCGTGCCAAGGACGTTGTAGACCACCGTCACCGCCATGCCGTTGACGTGGAGGGCCTCGACGCGGCCCCACGCGCGTGGGAGTGGGCCGAAGGGTTCTTTGCGCGGGTCCTTGAACGAGCCGGCCTCGTCCGCCCAACCGGGCTGCACCCGCAGACCCCACTGCTGCTCGCCGACCAGTTCGGGATGCCCGCCGTGCGAGCCGTCAAAGGTCACACCCTTGGTCGAGACGAAGCCGCCGGTCCAACCCGCGCTCCAGCGGAGCAAATCCTGGTCGAAGCACATCGCGGCGTTCGCGCTCAAGCGGATCGCAATGCCCTTGTTCGCGTCGTTCTTGCCGGGGAACTTCGCGCCGATGCAGGCCTTCAGGAACGGAAAGTCGTCTTGGATGAGGCCGGACTTGGCGGCCGCGGCGGCCTTCTTCTCCGCCTTCTTTTCCGTCTTCGCGTCCGCGGCGAAGAGTGCGGCCGTCGCGAGGGCAAGTGCGGTTCCGAGGACGAGCGGGCGGGCGGGATTCGACGAATTCAGCTTCATGTTTCAGTGGGTAAATGCCGCGCGCCGCTCCAGTCGGCTGACCGGGACGGCGCGCGAACGGGGCTTTCGACCTTGAGCCAGTGCAGTTCATTCAAGGCGTAGCTCGGCATTCCAAAGTCGAGTTTGGTGGTTCGCCCGCGCCCGCTCGACATCGCAATGTCGAGCCACTAGCGTCGCCGCGTCCTCCGACACGATATGGCCGAATCAACTGCCAACTCCGCCCCGGCATCGCCTGCCACGCCGTGGCATGCCGGCGTCACCAGCTACCAGTGGCTCGTGCTAGCCATCGCGTCGGCGGGCTGGGTCTTCGACACCTTCGAGGGACAGATTTTCAACCTCACGCGCGGCGACCTCTTCAACGACCTGCTCAAGGGGCACGCCGACCTCGCCGGGCAGAAGCAGCTCTGGGGCGACCGCTTCCTGGGCATCTTTCTGCTCGGTGGCACGCTCGGCGGCATCGGCTTCGGGATGCTTGCGGATCGGTGGGGCCGACGGCCCACGATGGTCGTGACCATCCTGATGTATTCCGTCTTCTCCGGGCTGACATTCTTCGCCACGGACCTTTGGCAAGTG
>JBJTAU010000515.1:0-4570 GCA_046090965.1 Limisphaerales bacterium
GACGCCGAAGCGGCCGGACGCGACCTGCTTGATGGCGGAGTTCTTCGAGTCGCCCTTGTCGTTCGTCCACGAGTAGCGCGCGGGGTCTTCGCCGCCTTCGCCGGTGTTGCTCTTGCCGCCGATGCGGTTCATCGCGATGGCCAGCGTCTCGTGCGCCTCGCCGGAGATGGAACCGTAGCTCATCGCGCCGGACTTGAAGCGCCGCATGATGCTCTCGACGGACTCGACTTCCTCGATGGGAATGGCCGTCGCGGGTTTGAAGTCCAGCAAACCGCGCAGTGTGTAAACGTCCTTGAGCTGCGTGTTCACGAGCGCGGAATACTCCTTGAACGTCTTGTAATCCGCGTTGCGGACGGCCTTCTGGAGCTTGTGGACGGTCTGCGGGTTGAAGAGATGCAGCTCGCCGTCCGCGCGCCATTGATACTGGCCGCCCACGTCGAGCGTGTGGCCGTTCGTGGGCCGGTCGGGGAACGCGTGCTCGTGGCGCGCGAGCACTTCCTTCGCGATTTCATCGATGCCGATGCCGCCGACGCGCGAGGGCGTCCAGGTGAAATACTTGTCAATGACGGCGTCGTTCAGGCCGATGGCCTCAAAGATTTGCGCGCCGCGATAGGACTGAATCGTGGAGATGCCCATCTTGGAGGCGACCTTCACGACGCCCTTCACGACGGCCTTGGTGAAATTCTTCACCGCCGTCTTGTGGTCCACGTTCACCAGCAAGCCCTGGCGAATCATGTCGTCCAGCGTTTCGTAAGCGAGATACGGGTTGATGGCGCCGCAGCCGTAGCCGATGAGCAGTGAGAAGTGATGCACTTCGCGCGGCTCGCCGGACTCCAGCACGAGGCCGACGCGCGTGCGCGTGCCCTCGCGGATGAGGTGGTGATGCACGCCTGCCACCGCGAGCAACGCGGGGATGGGGGCGTTGTCCTTGTCCACGCCACGGTCAGAGAGGATGACGACGTTTGCACCGTCCTTGATGGCTTTCGTCGCGGCTTCGCAGAGATCGTCGAGCGCCCGCTCCAAACCGGCCGCGCCTTCGGATGCTTTGAAAATCGTCGGCAACGTGGCGGACTTGAAGTGCGGGTGGTTCAGGTGCTTGAGCTTGGCGAATTCCTCGTTGCTCAAGATCGGCTGCTTCAACTCGATGAGCCGCGCGCTCTCGGGCAACGGGTTCAACAGGTTGCGCTCGCTGCCAATCGTCGTTTCCGCGCTCGTGACAATTTCCTCGCGGATGCAGTCAATGGGCGGGTTCGTGACCTGCGCGAAAAGCTGCTTGAAGTAGTTGTAGAGAAGTTGCGGCTTCTGCGAGAGGACGGCGATGGGCGTGTCCGTGCCCATCGAGCCGACCGCCTCGACGCCATCGCGGGCCATCGGGACCATGAGCATCCGCACGTCCTCAAAGGTGTAACCAAACGCCTGCTGCCGGTGCAGCACGGTGTCGTGGTCCGGCTCGGGCACGTGCGGCGGCTCGGGGAGCTTGGCGAGCTCGACCATGTTGTCGTTGATCCACTGGCGATACGGCTGCGCCTTGGCGATGCCGTCCTTGATTTCCTCATCGGAAATGATGCGGCCCTGCTGCGTGTCCACAAGGAACATGCGACCCGGTTGCAGACGGCCCTTTTGCAGCACGCGCTCCGGCGCGATGTCCAGCACGCCGACTTCCGATGCCATGATGACGAGGTCGTCCTTCGTGACGTAGTAGCGCGAAGGGCGCAGGCCGTTGCGGTCGAGGCACGCGCCGATTTGCACGCCGTCCGTGAACGCGACCGACGCCGGACCGTCCCACGGCTCCATGAGGCACGAGTGATACTCGTAGAACGCCTTGCGCTCATCGCTCATGGACTCGTGGTTCGTCCACGGCTCGGGAATCATCATCATCATCGCGTGCGCCAGCGGGCGGCCGGCGAGCACGAGCAGTTCGAGACAGTTGTCGAACATCGCCGAGTCGGAGCCGCTCGGGTTGATGATGGGGAAGATCTTCTTGATGTCCTTGCCGAACGCGTCGCTCTCGAACATGGACTGGCGCGCGTGCATCCAGTTGATGTTGCCGCGCAGCGTGTTGATTTCGCCGTTGTGCGCGATGTAGCGATACGGGTGCGACCGCTCCCAGCTTGGGAAAGTGTTCGTGGAGAAACGCGAGTGAACCAGCGCTAGCGCCGACTCCATGTCCGGGTCACGCAACTCCGGGTAATACGCATCCACCTGCGCGGGCATCAGCATGCCTTTGTAAACAATCGTCCGGCACGAGACGCTCGGCATATACCACTCCTGCGTGCCGCGCTCGCCGGAGTTGCGGATTTCCACCAACGCGCGCTTGCGGATGACGTAGAGCTTCCGCTCGAACGCGAGTTCGTCCTTCGCCTTGCGCACGTTGCGCTCGATGAAGCACTGGCGAATCGCCGGCTCCGACGCAATGGCCGTCGGTCCGAGCGAAGAATTGTCCGTCGGCACCGTGCGCCAGCCGAGCACCGAATGGCCCTCCTCGCGCACGACGCGCTCGAAGATGCGCTCGCAGTGATGCCGGTCCGTCTCGTCCTTCGGCATGTAAATCATCGCCACGCCGTAACGACCGGGCGCGGGCAGGGTGAAGCCGTTCTCCTTCGCGACTTTGGCGAAGAACTTGTGCGGGAGTTGGATGAGGATACCCGCACCGTCGCCGGTGTTCGGCTCGCAGCCGCACGCGCCGCGATGGTCGAGGTTGATGAGGATTTGGATGCCCTGCTGGACGACCTCGTGGGACTTCTTGCCCTTCATGTTCACCACGAAGCCGACGCCGCAGGCGTCGTGCTCGAAGCGTGGATCGTAGAGGCCCTGCTTAGGCGGCAAACCCTGCCACCGCGCCTGCGTGCTCGTAGTTGTCTCGTTCATCGGCTGACTGCTAGCTGGTCCTGCCACTCGGGAAAATCCTCTGCGGTTCGGAGCCAATTGGACTCGGCTGTTCCGAAAAAATCCGCGCGACGGTAACAAACCGACTCGCAGGCGCAACAGGTTTTGCGGTCGCGAGGCGGCAATTCGCGCGCGGAAAATCTCGGCGCAGCCTAGCCCGCATTTGGTAGCAAGCGCACGCGGTCATGTAAAAAGGATTTCCGGCTAATTCAGCGACTCGATTCCGCAACCAGCGCTTATGCGGCCCCCGCCCGGCCAGCTCACCGCACGGTCGTCTGGTGAAGATTGAACTTTGCCCGCCTCCGCCCGCTCCCTATAAGAAACCCATGCTGCCGAAGTTACTTTCCGCGGGCGGGCCGGTTGTGTGGCTGCTGCTGCTCCTGAGCGCGGTCGCCATCGCCGTGTTCATTGAGCGGGTGCTGCACTTTCACCGCGCGCAGATCAACTCAGCCGAGTTCCTTGCCGGGGTGCGCACCGTGCTCAAGCGCGACAACGTCGTCGAGGCGCTCTCCATCTGCGATGCCACGCCCGGCCCCGTCGCGCGGCTGGTGAAGAACGCCATCCTCAGCCGTGAGCGCGGGCGCGAGGGCGTGCGCGAGGCACTGGAAGACACGGGTTTGCAGGAAGTGCCCCGGCTGGAGGAGAAGTTGAACCTGATTGCCACCAGTGCGCAGATCGCGCCGCTGCTTGGCTTGCTCGGCACCGCGCTGGGCTTCATCAAGATGTTTGGCGTGATGGAGAAGGAAGGGCAGTTCGCGCACGCCGCACTGCTCACCGGTGGCGTGTGGCAGGCGCTGGTCTGCACGGCGATGGGCCTCGCCGTCGCGATCCCCTGCTACGTGGGCTACAACTACCTCGTCAGCCGCGTGAACCAGATCGTCCTCGACATGGAGAAGTCCTCGAACGAAATCCTGAACCTGGTGACGGGGGAGAATGGGAAAGGAGCGGTCAGCGGTCATCGGTCAGCGGTCTGCAACTAGACACGCACTCATTCGTCATTCATCAATCGTCATTCCGATGCGATTTCCCCGACATGCCCGCATCTTCAAGGGCCAGCTCGACGCGGCGCCGTTCGCGGGCGTGTTCTTCCTGGTCCTGATTTTCCTCACCTTCAACTCGCAGCTCGTCTTCACCTCCGGCGTGCGCATAGAGCTGCCGCAGGCCGATGGTCTTCCCGGCACGACCAATCCGACCATCGCCGTGGTGGTGGATCGCAGCGGCCAATTTTACTTCGCCAACCAAGTCATCGGGGAGGCTGAGCTGAAGCAACGACTCCGCGCGGCCGCCGAGCAGGCCAAGGGCCGCCAGGCCCAACTCACGTTGGTCGTCCTCGCTGACACGCTCACGCCCAACGCGGTGCTCTTCCACCTCGGCGAGCTGGCGCGCGAGGGCGGGATCAGCGAACTGCTGCAAGCCACGCGCCCCCGCACTGGCCCGGCACCACTGTCTCTGCCGCCGCCCTGAACGGCGCCGCTCCAGAGCCGCCCGCGTGGTCCCGCCGACGGTGGGCGGGCGTGGTGCTGGCGATTCTCGGCCTCCACCTCGGCGCGCGATTCCGGGCGGCGCCGTCCGCTGGCTCACTTCACCGGACCTGACGCGCAAGACGCTCGACGCCCGGCTGCTCAACGACCCGACCCTGCTCGCGATGGCCAGCCCGCGCGGCTTTTCCGGGGCGGCGTGGCTG
>JBJTAU010000516.1:0-6059 GCA_046090965.1 Limisphaerales bacterium
GGCGCCGCGACCGACCACGCCAGCGCCCACGCCCAGCTGCACCACCTCACCGACCACCTCCACCTCTCCAAGATCGAGGCCGGCAAACTCACGCTGGAGGCGACGGACTTTGATCTACGCGAAGTCGTCGAGCGCAGCGCCGAGCTGCTCGCGCACCGGGCCCAGGCGAAGAACCTGGAAATCGTCTCGTGGATGGCCCCGGACATCCTGCCGCATCTGCGCGGCGACCCCGTGCGCATCCAGCAGATCCTCGTCAACCTCATCGGCAATGCGGTCAAGTTCACCGAGCGCGGCGAGGTCGTGCTGCGCGTGCTCAAGGAGTCCGAGACAGACACGACCGTCACCGCGAAATTTTCTGTCGAGGACACGGGCATCGGCATCGCGCCGGAAGCGCAGGCGAAGATTTTCCAGGCCTTCACCCAGGCCGATGGCTCCACCACGCGCAAATACGGCGGCACCGGGCTGGGCTTGTCCATCTCGCGGCAGCTCGTCGAGCTGATGGGCGGCCGCTTGGAATTGCGCAGCGTGCCGAGTGAGGGCTCGACGTTCTGGTTCACCGTCACGCTGGAGAAGCAGCCCGGCCGCGTCGCGCGCGAAGCCGCCTCACGGCTCGCCGGTGCGCGGCTGCTCGTCATTACCGAGAACGCGCACCAGCGGCAGGCCTTCGCGAGCATGGCGAACTTCCTCGGTATGAGCGGCGCGGGCGTGCGCAGCGGCGATGAAGCGCTCCACGCATTGCGCGACGCCGCCGCGAGCACCACGCCGTTCGATGTCGCCATCCTCGACATCAAGCTCGCCGGTGCCGACGGCCTCACGCTCGCGCAAAACATCAAGGCCGAGGCCGACATCGCCAGCACCAAGCTCATCCTCCTCACGCCGCTGGGCCAGCGGCTTGATGTGGAAATCATGCGGCTGGCCGGTCTTTCCGGCAGCTTGCTCAAGCCTGTCCGCCTCTCGCGGCTCGAGGAATGTCTGCTCCGTGTGCTCACGAACGACGACCGCACGCTTGCGATGCCCGGCCCGTCGGAGACGGCCTTCCTGCACCGCAGCAAGGTGCCGCCCGGTGAAATCCGCCCGCTGCGCATCCTCCTCGTCGAGGACAACTCGGTGAACCAGCGCGTGGCCATGCTCCAGCTCAAGAAACTGGGCTACGAACCGGACACGGCGCTCAACGGCGAGCAGGCCGTCGCGGCGGTGCTGAGTAAGCCCTACGACGTGGTGCTCATGGACTGCCACATGCCGGTGATGGACGGTTACACTGCCACGCAACGGATCCGCGATTGGGAACGGCAAAACCACCAGCCGCGCCTGCGCATTCTGGCCATGACCGCTGATGCCGGGCGCGGCGACGCCGAGCATTGCTGTGCCGCCGGCATGGATGACTTCATCACCAAGCCCGTGCACCTGCCCGAGTTGAGCGCCGCCTTGGAGCGCGCGAGCAGTCCCGCGAGCGCCGTGGAGGCCGGCGCGCCGCCAGCCGTCGAACCTGCTGCGCCACCGCCGGGCGAGGAGGCCACGCTGGACTTCTCCGTCCTCGCCACGTTGCGCGATCTCAGCGAACCGGGCCAGCCCGACCCAGTCATCGAGTTGATCGACCTGTTCATGGAAGACGCGCCCGACCGCTTGCACGCGATGGAGAGCTCGCTTGATCGCCGCGATCAGGAGGCGCTCAAGGTCGCCGCTCACTCGCTCAAGGGCAGCGCCAAAAATCTCGGGGCCAAGCCGCTCGCCCGCATCTGCGCCGAGCTGGAGAAACAGGCCGTCTCCGCTGACTGGGAAAACGCCTTGCTTACGCTCAAAGCCATCGGCCAGGAGTTCGCGAAGCTCCGCGCCGTCCTCGCGGCGGAGAAGAGTCGGTGAGCAAGCCGGTGGTCCTGGCACGAGGATTTTGGCCCGTTCCCTGACTCCGCCGTTGAACTGGCCGCGCAACTGTGCCAGCGTTCGCCCATGACCAACGCGCCGAAAGCGCCCTCAACCACGTCTCCCACCCCATGCAAATCACCAAGCAACTCGCCATCTTTCTGGACAACGAACCCGGAATGCTCGCCCGGGTTTGCCACGCCTTGGCCGACGCCAAGGTCAACATCTACGCCATCTCGGCCAGCGACACGGTGGACCACACCGTCATCCGCATGGTCGTGGACAACCCCAAGAAGGCGATGTTCGTCTTCGAGGAGCACGGCACGCTGGTCGTCGAGGATGACGTGCTGATGATCGATGGCGACAACCGGCCCGGCTCGCTGGCCCGCATCTGCGAGCGGCTCGGCGCGGCCAATGTGAACATCGAATACTGCTATTGCGCCACCAGCCCCGGCTCGCGCCGTGGCCTCCTCATCCTGCGCGTGAAGAACCCGCAGAAGGCCCTCAAAGTGCTCAACAGCTGACCGCCGATCGCAGCCATGCACCCTCTCCTGTATGAGTTGAACACCCTTTGCTGGCTGCGTGAACTCTCCACGCGGCACGGTCGGGCTGTTCAGCTGGGCACGATCCCGGAGGAGGAATTTGTCGGTTGGCAGCGGAGTGGCTTCACGCATCTCTGGCTGATGGGAACATGGACCATTTGTGC
The DNA here is from genome assembly GCA_046090965.1 of Limisphaerales bacterium. Classification (GTDB taxonomy): domain Bacteria; phylum Verrucomicrobiota; class Verrucomicrobiia; order Limisphaerales; family SXTU01; genus SXTU01. Next base: position 2,567 of record JBJTAU010000516.1, read on the forward strand.
GCGGGCCCGCGAAGCGGTGCTCAACGATCCGGCGCTCATCAGCGGGTTTCAGCGCGCGTTGCCCGACTGGACGCCGGACGATGTCGCTGGCTCGCCCTATGCCGTCGCTGATTATCGTGTGCCCGACTCGCTCGGGGGCGAGGAGGGCCTGCGGCTCTTCCGTGAGCGCCTGCATGCGCATGGGTTGAAGCTCGTCCTCGACTTCGTGCCCAACCACACCGGGCTCGGCCATCCGCGGGTGAAGATGCAGCCCGAGCTGTTCGTGCAGGGCCAGCCCGGTGCGCCCGAAACCTTCGCCACCGAGACCAACGCCGGCATGGCCTGGATCGCGCACGGCAAGGACCCGTTCTTTCCCTGTTGGAAGGACACCGCGCAGCTCGACTACCGCCGCGTCGACACCCAGGCCGTCCTGATCGAGATGCTCCGGGGCGTCGCCTCGCGTTGCGACGGCGTCCGCTGTGACATGGCGATGCTCGTCCTGCGCGACATCTTCGCCAAGACCTGGGCGGCCTTTCCCAAGACGGCGCCGCAGGCCCCGGGCGAATTCTGGACCGACGCCATCGCGGCGGTGAAACGCGACTTCCCCAACTTCCTCTTCATGGCGGAGGTGTATTGGGATCTCGAACGAAATCTCCAGCGGCTCGGCTTCGACTACACCTACGACAAGTGGCTTTACGACCACCTCGCTTACGACAATTACACCGAGACCCAGAACCACTTGCTCGACCTGGAGCCGGACTTCCTCCGTCGCAGTGTCCACTTCCTCGAAAACCACGACGAGCAACGCGCCGCGACCCACTTCAATTTTGAGGAGCACAAGGCCGCGGCCGTGCTCACCTACGGCCTGCCGGGGATGCGCTTCCTGCATCAAGGTCAGCTCGCTGGTGCCCGCGTGCGGCTGCCGGTGCATCTCGCGCGCCGACCCGTCGAGCCGGAGGACGCGCGCGTAGCCGGCTTCTACGACAAACTCCTGAGAGCCTTGGGCACCAGTGCTGTCGGTCCGGGCGAATTTGAAATCCTCCGCCCCCGGGCGGCTTGGTCCGAGAACTCCACCGACCACTGCTTCGTGGTCGTGCAATGGCAGGCAGGGCCCGACGCGTTTGACCTCGTGGTGGTGAACCTCGCCGCACAGCCCAGCCAATGCTACGTCACGCCGAGCATCACCGGCCTCGCGCGGCGGGAGTGGAAGATGGAAGACCTGCTGGGCGAGGAGAAATACTGGCGCAACGGCAACGAGATGGCCGCGCGCGGCCTCTACCTCGCGCTGCCTCCGCGCGGCGCGCAGCTCTTCCATTTCACGCCGGCGACGTGAGCCCCGCTCGTGCGGCTACGGGGCCTTCGTGGTCAGCATCGCCTTCACCTTCGCCGGGTCGCTGGTCGGCGGCTGGCAGGCGGTGCCAGTGCAGAGGAACACCACCGGCGCATCCTTCACCGGCAGAGTCTTCGCGAACGCTTCCACCGCCCCCGCGTTACCGAGCACGACTTTGTTCGGCTGATAGACGCCGTGCGCGGCTCGGAGCAGAGGTGTGACGGCCGGAGCGTCCGCCTTTGCGGGTGTGGCGATGACCACGCGGAACGGTTCGTGCAGGTAGAAGTCCAGCGCAAGCAGGAGGTTCGGCACGGCTTGCGGCAGCCGCTGCAAGCGCTCGGTGAAGAGCCGCAGAGTCTTTTCCGCCCGGCCACGCATCTCCTTGTTGTCGGTGATGGCGGCGAGCTTGAGCAGCGCGACGGTGGCGACGTTGTTGCCGCTGGGCTCCGCACCGTCGTAGTCCTCCTTCGCGCGGAAGAGCAGGTCGGCGGAGCCGGCGGGGCTTTGGAAAAAGCCGCCGTTCGCCGTGTCGTAGAAACGCGCGGTCATCGCCGTCTCCAGCGCGAGCGCGAAGTCCAGATGCTTCGGATCGAGCGTGGCCTCGTAGAGATGAATCACGCCATCGAGCAGATAGGCGTGCGAATCGAGGAGCTGGACATTGTCGCGCTCGCCGTCGCGCCAGCGGTGGTAAAGCGTCTTGGTCTTCGCGTCCCAAAGTTTAGCTTGGAGGAACGCTAGGTTCCGCTCGGCGGCCGCGAGGTATTTCGGGTCGCCAAGCACGACGCCCGCGCGGGCCAGCGCGCCGAGCATGAGGCCATTCCACGACGCGAGCACTTTGTCGTCGAGGTGCGGGCGGATGCGCTTTTGCTGCACGGCAAACATCTTCTGCTTCGCGGCGGCGAGGAGCTTCGCCTCGGCGTCGGTGAGCTTCGGGTCAACGATGCTGAGGACGTTGAGGTGCTTGAGCGGCTGCGGGTGCGAGTGGTCCTCGAAGTTGCCTTCCTCGGTGATGCCGAAGTAGCGCTCGGCGACTTTGAATTCCTCCGCCGTGAGCAGCGCGGCCATTTCCTTCTTTGTCCAGCAGTAGAATTTCCCTTCGTGGCCTTCGCTGTCGGCGTCCTCGGCGGAGTAGAAGCCGCCGTCGGGATGCGTCATGTCGCGCAGGACGTAGCGGATGATGTCGCGCGCCACGTCCGCGAAGCGCGCCTCGCCGCTGACGAGATGGGCGTCGAGGTAGAGATGCAGGAGCTGGGCATTGTCGTAGAGCATCTTCTCGAAGTGCGGCACGAGCCACTTCTCATCTACCGAGTAGCGCGCGAAGCCGCCGCCAAGCTGGTCATACATCCCGCCCGCCGCCATCCGCTCGCAGGTGTGGAGGACGGCCTTGATGCTCGCGGCGTCACCCTGTCGCACGGCGGCGCGCAGGATGAACGCAGGCTGCGACGGGCGGGGAAACTTCGGCGCCCGACCGAAACCGCCGTGGCGCGGGTCGTATTCCGCCGTCATGCGCTTGAGCGCGTTGGTCAGCACGAGCGGTGCGAGCGCGGCGTCCTTGTTCGCCTCGTGTTCGCCGAGTGACTTGAGCTGCTCGGCGATCTGGCCGGCCTGCTCGCTGATCTCCTTGCGTTTCTCGCCCCACAACTCGGCGATGCGCCCGAGCAACTGCATGAAGCTGGGCCGCCCGAACTTGGGTTGCGGCGGGAAGTAAGGGCCGCCGTAGAAGGGCTTGAGGTCCGGGGTGAGGAAAACGTTCAGCGGCCAGCCGCCGCCCTGGCCCATCGCCTGCACGGCGGTCATGTAAATCTTGTCCACGTCCGGGCGCTCCTCGCGGTCGAGCTTGATGGCGACGAAGTGTTTCTTCAGAAACTCGCCGACCGCCTCGTCCTCGAACGACTCGCGCTCCATGACATGGCACCAGTGGCAGGTGGAGTAGCCGGAGCTCAGTAGGATGGGCTTGTTCTCTTTCTGTGCCTTCTCGATCGCTGCGTCTCCCCAGGGCATCCAGTGCACAGGGTTGTGAGCATGCTGGAGCAAGTAAGGGCTCTTCTCGTGGATGAGGGCGTTGGTATGTCGATGGGCGTCAGCCATGGCATCGAGTTTACGCAGCGGATGAGCGCTGCGTAGCGGGAAGTTTCATTCGAGCCCACGATACCTCAGCCAAGCCGCCTGGATCCCAGGCGCGAT
>JBJTAU010000517.1:0-3298 GCA_046090965.1 Limisphaerales bacterium
GGTGACTTTCATTCGCCGGCACGGTCACTTCCCATCCACCTCCAGCTCACGCACGCCCGCGCCGAGAATTTCGTTCTCACCGACCTGCGGCGGGGCGGCTGGCTGCTTCACGCGGAACGCGACGCCGACTGCGTCCTTCACGACATTCTTACGCGCCACGACCGTCGCGCTCTCCGCGACGAGCGCGCTGCGCCAGCCGGTGAAGCGATTGCCAACCAACTCAACACTCGCGCCGGGCAAGGCCCACACCGCCTGTCCCGGCGGGCCGCCCTTGCGCGGCGTGCTGGTGAACTCGTTGCCCTCCGCGCGCACTTGACCCGCCATCCGGAGCGCGGCCACGCCGCCGCCACGCAGCACGTTGTTCGTGAAATTCGCCGTCGCGCCGGCTGCGACCATCACCAGCGGCGGCAAGCCCTCGGTGCGGACCAGTTCGTTGCCCGCGGCCGCGATGTGCCAGCCCGCGTTCACGCCGAGCGCGACCGCCGCGTTTTCCAGCAGGCGGTTTTCGGTGAGGGTCGCGGTGTTCGTGCCGCCGCCCGCGAGGCCGATCCCGGCTGATTTGTTCAAGCGGCACAAGTTGCTCGCCACCAACGTGCCGTGCCCGGTCATCAACCCGATGCCCGCGTCGGCATTGCCCACGCACTCGTTGCCGAGGATGAGCGGGCGCGCGTGGTCGCGCGCCCCGATGCCCGCCGCGCCGTTTCCGTGGCAGCGGTTGAAGCGCAGTTCCGGCGCGGCCGATTCTTCGGTGCCGATGCCGGCCATGCCGTTGGTGAGGCAGTCGTTGCGCTCGACGATGGGCCGCGTGTTCTCGCCCGTGCGGATGCCGATGCCCGCCCGGCGGTTGTCGTAGCAGAGGTTGAAGCGCACCGTCGGCGACGCGCCCTCGCTGATGCCGATGCCCGCGCGGATGTTGCCGAAGCACCGATTCGACTCGACCAGCGGGCTGGCGTTTTCGTGACCGATGCCGGCGTAGAAATTCTCGAAGCACGTGTTGCCCCGGATGATCGCGGTCGAGCCGTTCATCGAGCCGATGCCGCCGCCCATGTTGCGATGGCAGATGTTGCTCACGATGAGCGGCGAGGTCGGCGCACCCGCGACGCCGGTGATGGCGATACCCGTGTAACCCGTGTGCCGCACGCTGTTGTTGCGCACCTCGCAATTCACCCCGCGCACGCTCACGCCCGCGACCCCTGGAGCGCCGATGTGCTCGTGCGGCTGCTCGGTGCCGCGCGTGGCGAAGTGCCGCTGCCACTCCGCGTCGTCGTAGCGCCCGACGTTTGCGATGGTGAAGCCATCGAGGACCGAGCCTGCCGCTAGTTCGACGCCGGCGCGCGGCTCGGGTGTGCCGCCGCCGTCAATGACCGTGGCCTCCGCGCGTTTCAGACCGAGTTTGCCGGGCGCGTCATCGCCCGCGCTACGAAGCGTGACGCCCGTCTTCAGCGTGACCCGCTCGCGATAAGTTCCTGCCGCGACGAGCACTGTGTCGCCCGCCTTGGCCGCGTCCACGGCGGCTTGGATGCGCGCGTGTTGCGCAGGCACATGGAGCGTGGCGGCATTGACAGACGGTCCGACCACGATGCAGGCAAGAACGGCGACCGGCAGGAGTTTCATCACTAGACACGCGTGGTGGGGAAGCGCCGGTGCTGCGTCCACTCCGGCTGCTGATACTCGCCCACCTTCAGCTCCTCGCTGGCGACCGGGACCATCGGGCCGAAGACGGTGATGTCAGGCAGGCGGATGGGCTGGTTGGTGGCGTCAGCGGCGCGCGAGGCGACGGCGGCGGCGAGCAGCAGAGCGAGAGAGTAGAGGCGGTGTCGGGGCATAAGTGATGGACAGTCTAGATAATTTGCGCGGCGCATTGAGCCTGAGCGCGGCTCATCGGGTCAAGTTCAGGCGAACAGCTCGCCTTGCTCCGGGCTTGCGTGCTGCCGGGCAAAGCGACTCAATCGCGCACCGACATGAAAAAGTCCGCGAAGTCCACTACGCCCACCATCTCGCCGCAGCCCAAGCCGGTGCCGAACAGCTCGGGCATCCGCATCACGGCGATCGAAACGGTGATTCCCGACGACATCATGCCGGGCCTGCTGCTGCTGCGCATTCACACGGACGCGGGGTTCATCGGGCACGGCGAGACTTATTACGCGCCGCACGCGGTCGCCGCGATGATTCACGATTGGATGGGCCGGCGACTGCTCGGCGCGGATCCGCTGTCGATCGAGAATCACTGGCGTTTTCTTTACGAGCGCACGAGTGCGTTCGGCTCGCGCGGCACGGAGCTGCGTGCGATCAGCGCGATCGACCTCGCGTTGTGGGACATCCTCGGCCAGGCGTGCGGGCGGCCCGTGTGGCAATTCCTCGGCGGCAAGGCGCGCGACAAGGTGCGCGTTTACAACAGCTCCGGCGGGCCGACTTACGGGCGGCGCATCGGCGCGGGCAAAGATCAAGGCTGGCCCGGCCACGGTGACGTGGGCAAACCCGGTCCGCTTGAAGACAACTGGGCTTCGAATTACGCCGCGGGCGATCTCGCGGAGGAACTCGTCGCCGAAGGTTACACCGCGATGAAGTTCTGGACGTTCGACCGCGCGTTTCACGAACACGGCGGAAATTTTCTTCCGTGGTCCGCGGTGAAGGCGTGCGTGAAGCCGATGGAGGAAGTCCGCAACCGCGTGGGCGACAAGATCGAGATTCTCCTCGATGGCCACGGCTTCTTTCAACTGCCCGCCGCGTTGCGCATCGCTGAGGCCATGCGCGATTTGCGCCCGCTCTGGCTCGAGGACGTGATGCGCGTGGACAACGCCGACACGCTCGCTGATTTCCGCGACAAGGCCCGCCTGCCGATCGCCGTGAGCGAGATGCTGACAAGCCGCGAGGATTACCGCCTCGTGCTGGAGCGACGCGCGGTGGACTACGTGATGATTGACCCGACGTGGGTCGGCGGCATCAGCGAGACGCGGCGGCTGGCGGAGTTCGCGCAGACCTACAACGTGCCGGCGACGATGCACGACTGCACCGGCCCGCTGACGCTCTTCGCCGGCCTGCACGTCGCGACGGCGGTGCCGAACGTGACCTTCCAAGAATCGGTCCGCGCCCACATCCGCACGTTCTACAGTTCGTTGATCGAGACGAATGTCGTCATCGAAAACGGTTTCGCGCAGCCGCCGGAAGCGCCCGGCCTCGGCACGAAGTTGAAAGGCGAATTGTTCGACCCGAAGCGCGAAAGCTTCCGCATCACGCGCGCGGCGTGAAATCGTCATGAGCGAAATCCCTTCCCCGCAGCCACCGCCCAAGCCCGCTC
>JBJTAU010000518.1:0-3247 GCA_046090965.1 Limisphaerales bacterium
GCCTTGAGAAAATCGCGCGCGGGCGTCTGCAAGGTCACGCCCGCCACCGGCTGCGCCAGCCCCGTCTCGATGAACACGACGGTGGTGTTGGTCTCGATCCGGGAGATGAACTTGCGCGGCACGGCGGTCAGCACGGCGCGCTGCACGGGGCGGTCGAGGTCGAAGGAAACTTCGCGGCCCGTCGCGTCATGGATGCGCAGGTCCTCCAAGCCGGGGCGCGACGCGTCGAGAGTGTCGAGCGGCACGGAGAAGCGGACGAGGCCGGGCTGCGTGAGTGTGAGGGGCTGGGAGTTTTTCCAGGCAGCGGGGAGATCGGCGGCCTCTGTGTTCTGTTGGGCCAACGCCGCTATGAGCACGGACAATATCTGAAAGGCACGAGTTGTCGCACTAGGCTTCATGGCTTGTCCTTGGTTTCCGAATCACCAGCCGGCGTGGACTCCGGCTTCTCCGCCTCCGTCGCGAGGAACTTCTGGTAGAACATCGAGACCAGGATGAGCACGACGGCCATGCCAATGAGCGACGCGATGCGGTAGAGGCCGCCGAGGTGCCAGAGGTCATGGAAGAAGAGTTTCAACAAGGTCACGCCGAGCAATGCCATGCCAGCGCGGCGCGCGGCAATGACGCGTTGCTTGAAGCCAATCACCAGCAGCACGAAGGCAAACGCCGCCCACGCCAGCGAGTAGGTCATGTCGCGACCGAGCTGCTTCTCGCGCGACAGCCCGCCGCCCGTGAGCTGGAACGTCGTGCGCGTGCCTTCGCTGAAGTAGTCGGCGATTTCGATGTTCAGCAGCATGAACGCGAGCACGGTGCCGAGCGTGTAGAGCAAGGGCAATACGTTGAAGTCCCGAACCACGTTGCGCGGCGGGGCGAGCAGCCGCGCGCCGGCGAAGAGGCAGACTGTCACGATGCCGTAGGTGTAGAGATACCAGTTGAGGATGGGCGTGTCGCTGCGCGGGTGATAGCCGAGGACTTCTGGGTTCAGTCCAAGCCGTGCGAAGGAAACACAGAGCAGGACGACGCCAACGAGCGGCAGGCCCGGGTGCGGCACGCGGTGGAACAGCCAGAGCAGCGCGACGCCTTCCAGCGCCCACGCAACGGTGAGCCATTGCTTCTCGAACTGAATCGGGAAGACGAGCGTGATGAAGAAAAGGCCCACACCACCGAAGAGCGCGAGCAGCGCGTTGCGGCCTTCGTTGTCGGAGGGGATTCTCTTTAGCAGCCAGACGAGTCCGGCGAACGCGGGGAGCGCGCAGACGGCAGGCACGAGGCCGAGGTAATCGAAGGCGGGGAGGTTCGTTTTGCAGAGCTGGTAGATGAGATGGAAGTGCAACGGCAAGGCGAGTGCAGCCGTGGCCCACGGCAGGCGGCGCTCGCCGACTTGGCGGTGGCAGACGAATGGGAACAGCGTGAACACGCCGGAGAAGCCGACATACCACGCCAGCGGCAGCCAGTCGGGCGCGTCGCCGGTGCCGGCGAAGTGCCGCGTGTGCCAGACGAACTCCAGCAGCAGCGTGCAACCGAGCGCAACGGGCGCGAGCAAGTCCGTGCCGAAGCGGCGCACCACGCCGAGCAGCAACGCGATGAGCAGCACGGCGAGGCCGAAGACGGGCGAGGGATTCGTGAGCGGCAGGCGGAGGACGACCATCGTCAGCAGCAGGAACGGAAGCACGGCCGACATTGAGACGAGCTGCACGGCGAGTCGCGGCGTGAGGCCGGAGGAGAGCGGCAAGCCGGCGGCGGGCACGCCCGTTTCCCGCGCTTCGCCGAGCCGGGGCAGGATGCGCCGCAGTGCGAAGAACCCGGCAGCGAAGAAGAAAATCGCGAAGCCGCCAATGACCAAAAGCATTCCCGGCAGACCGGTCCAGCCGGTGAGCACCGCCGGGACTTTCATGATCCAGCACGCGGTCACAAACAGCGTGAGCAGCAGCACGACAGCCACGGACACGAGCGACGCGGTGAGCAGCGCGAGGCCGATGGCGAGCACGTCCACGAGCAGAACTACGGGCCAGACGAGGAACGACGGCGCGGCGAGCTTCATCAGCGGCATGAGCAGCAGCAGCAGCGCGATGGGCGGGAAGAGGTGCATCCACCACACGGGCGAGAGGTTCGGCTGGAGGCGCTGCTGCACGACGGGGAAGACCGAGTGCAGCACGGCAAAATGCAGCGTGAAGCCGAGCGACCAGTTGAGCAGGTCGTCGGTGAGGAAGCCACCGGTCCAGACCATCAGCAGGAAGAAGGACGCGCCGCCGCCGAGGAGTTGCACGGGTCGGAGCTTGTCGCGCGTCCACGCGACGCCGAGCAGCACGAGGTCGAGCAGGAAGATGAACGAGAACATCAGCCCCGGCCGGGCGCACAGCTCGCGGTGGGGCTTGAGGAAAATGCACAGCGCGAAGAGCAGGCCGATGGATGACATCAGCACGGCGGCGGCGGAACTCCACTTGTCCACGGCCTCGGCGGACTTCTCCGCGACGCGGTGGGCGATGACGAAGAACGCGAAGAACAACGCGCTGAAGAACACGAAGACAGTCATCGCGGTGTTGACCTTCTCGACTGCGAAATACTCGCCGGCCCACGCGATCTGCATCAGCACGGTGGCGATGCCGGCCAGCAGCGTGAGGTGCAGCCAGCGCTGCCGCAGCGCGACGGCGAGCAGGCCGATGTCCAGCAGGGCGACGTAGCCGAACAGCCCGAGCGGGTTGTCGTGGCCGGTGCGGATGAGGATGGGCGTGAGGAAGCCGCCGAGCAGTCCGAGGATGGCGACGGCCTGCGCTTCAAGCCGCACGGCGAGGAAGAACGCGACCGCCGTGACCAGCGACATGAGCGCAAAGGTCGCGTAGGGACTCTCGATGAGCTTGTAGAGCGCGTGCGCGGTGAAGAAGTCCGCGTAGAGAATGACGACGCCCGCGCCGCAGAGGGATTGCACGGTGACGGCGTAGCGCTCGCGGTTGAGCTTCAAGGCACCGATCAGCAGGCTGATTCCGATGATCAACCCGCCGGCGACGCGAACTGAAGGTGAGATCAAATCACGGTTGAAGGCTTCCTTCAGTGCGAAGGCAACGGCGAGGAAGCCGACGACTGCCCCGATCCAGGCGAAGAGTTTCACGCCGAGGAACTGCTCGAAGTTGAACGCTGGCTCCGGCGGAGTAATGACGAGTGGCGTTGGTGGCTTGGGCGACGGGGGAGGCACTACGCTGACGAAAGTCGGACCGGCTGCGGCAGGGAGGGGCGGCGGGGGCGGTGGCGGTGC
>JBJTAU010000519.1:0-14685 GCA_046090965.1 Limisphaerales bacterium
TCTTCCTTGGCAAGATGGGTATGTAATCCCTTGGGCGCGGAGCCGCGAGGCTCCGCGCCTCTCCTTTCCGCGCTGATTTATGAATTCGCTCGTCCTCCTCGCCGCCGCCCCGGCAGGCAACCCCGTTGCCGAGATCGCACACCAGTTCGGCGTTACGTGGCAGCTCCTGATCTCGCAGATCATCCTCTTCGTCATCGTCGCGCTCGCGCTGAAGAAGTTCGCTTACGGGCCGATCCTTGAGATGCTCGAACAGCGCCGCACGCGCATCGCCGAGAGCCTCGCCAACGCGGACAAGATCAAGTCTGAACTCGCCAACGCCCAAGCCAAAGCCCAGGAAGTCATCGGCCAGGCGAGCCAGCAGGCTACGAAGATCATCGAGGAATCCCGCGCCGCCGCCGCCCGCGTCGCCGAGCTGGAGCGCCAGAAGGCCATTGCGGACGCCGCGAGCATCATCGCCAAGGCCAAGGAATCCAACGACGCCGAGCTAGCCCGCATGAAGGGCGAGCTGCGCCAGGAATTCGGCCGCCTCGTCGTGGCCGCTGCCAGCCGTGCCACCGGCGACATTCTCAACGCCGACCAGAAGGGCCGCCTCGCGGACGATGCGGTGCGCCAGTTGGCCGCCTAGGTGATTTTTCCCGCCGCCGATGAAAGTCAGCAAACAAGCCCGCCGCGACGGCAAGACGTTGTTCAACGCCTGCTGCGTCAACGGCGTCCTCGACGAGGCGAAGGTGCGCCAGACCGTGACCGCCGTCATCGCGCAGAAGCCGCGCGGCTACGCGGGCACGCTGACCCACCTGCAACGGCTGGTGAAGCTGGACATCGCCCGCCGCACCGCGCGCGTCGAGAACGCCGTCGAATCCACGCCCGCGCAGATGGATGCCATCAAGGCCGCACTGACGCAGAAATATGGCCCGGGCATGAACGTGACTTTTTCGGTCAACCCCGCGCTGCTCGGCGGCGTGAAGGTGAAGGCCGGCAGCGACATTTACGACGGCAGCGTGGCGGGACGCCTCGCGGCCTTGAACGACACCCTTTGATTTTCCGATTCAACGAACTGCTATGAGCTCCATCCTGCAAGACATCGAAGCCCAGATTTCCGGCATCAAGACCAGCGTTTCGCGCCAGAACGTCGGCACCGTTCGCGAAATCTCCGACGGCGTGGCCAAAGTTGAAGGCCTCACCGACGCCATGCTCAACGAGATGCTCGACTTCGGCAACGGCGTCATCGGCATCGCGCTGAACCTCGAGGAGACCGAGGTCGGCGTCGTCGTGCTCGGCGACTATCTCGAAATCCGCGAAGGATCCGAGGTCAAGACCACCGGCAAGCTGCTCTCCGTCCCCGTGGGCAAGGGTCTGCTCGGCCGCGTGGTGGACACCCTCGGCCGCCCCGTGGACGGCAAAGGCCCCATCACCGCCACCGCACAATATCCGGTCGAGAAAATCGCGCCCGGCATCGTGAAGCGCAAGTCCGTCAGCCAGCCGCTCCAGACCGGCATCATGTCCGTGGACGCGATGCTTCCCGTCGGCCGTGGCCAGCGCGAGTTGATCATCGGCGACCGCTCGACCGGCAAGACCACGATCGGCGTTGACGCGATGATCAACCAGGCGCGCATCAACAAACAGAACGCCGGCCAGAAGGATTTCCGTCCCGTTTACAACATCTACGTGGCCGTCGGCCAGAAGCAGTCGAACATCGCGCGCGTCATCTCCGAGTTGGAGAAAGCCGGCGCGATGGAATACACGATCGTCGTGGCCGCTGGTGCGGACGCGCCCGCTTCCGCGCAGTATCTCGCGCCGTTCTCCGGTGCCTCGATGGGCGAGTGGTTCATGGACAACGGCATGGATGCACTCATCATTTACGATGACCTCTCCAAGCAGGCCGTCGCGTATCGCCAGGTGTCGCTCGTGCTCAAGCGTCCGTCCGGCCGCGAGGCGTATCCAGGCGACGTGTTCTATCTGCACTCCCGCTTGCTCGAACGTTCCGCACGCGTGAACGAGAAGAACGGCAACGGCTCGCTCACCGCGCTGCCGATCATCGAGACGCAGGCGGGCGACGTGTCCGCCTACATCCCGACGAACGTGATCTCGATCACGGACGGGCAGATTTACTTGGAAACCGACCTGTTCTACCAAGGCATTCGTCCCGCCATCTCCGTTGGTCTCTCCGTGTCGCGCGTCGGTTCCGCCGCGCAAATCAAGGCGATGAAGCAGGTCGCCGGCAAGATCAAGCTGGAGCTGGCCCAGTATCGCGAGCTGGCCGCCTTCGCGCAGTTCGGCTCCGACCTTGACGCCAAGACGCAGGCCACGCTCGAGCGCGGCAAGCGCATCGTCGAACTGTTCAAGCAGCTCCAATACAACCCGATTCCCGTCGAGGTGCAGGCCGCCGTGCTGTGGTCCATGCAGAACAACTTCCTCGACGACGTGTCGGTGGAGAAGATCAAGGACTTCCAAGGCAAGCTGACCGACTTCCTCAGCACGCGGAAAGAGGCGCTGCTCGTGAAGATTCGCACCGAGAAGGCCATCAGCGACGCCCTTGCCGGCGAGTTGAAGGCCGCGCTGACCGAGTTCAAGGCCAGCTACCGCTGAGGTCACCCGAACCGGAACGACTTAGCCCACCATGCCCAGCACACGCGACATCCGCCGGCGCATCAAGTCGGTCAAGAACACCGCCCAGATCACCAAGGCGATGCAGATGGTCGCGTCGGCCAAGATGCGCCGCGCGCAGCAGGCCGCGCTGGCGGGTCGGCCTTACGCGATGCTGATGAACGAGGTGCTCGCAGCGGCCACGGCGGGCGCGGGCGAGTTCACGCACCCGCTGATGGAGAAGCGCGCGGTCGTAAAGAAGCGCGCCCTCATCCTCATCACCACGGACAAGGGCCTCTGTGGCGCGCTCAACACGAACCTCCTGCGCGAGGCCGCGAAGTGGGACAAGGACAAGACCGTTTTCATCTGCGCCGGCAAGAAGGGCGCGCAGTGGGCGGGCCGCCTCAAGCGCGAGCTGGCCGCCGAGTTCAGCTACAAGGACACGCCGCAGTTCGCCGAGGCGCGCGCGATTTCCAAGTTTGCCCAAGACCTGTTCCTCGAAGGCAAGGTGGACGCGGTGGATGTGCTCTACACGAACTTCATCAACACGCTCGTCCAGAAGCCGGAGTCGCGGCAGTTGCTCCCGCTCGGCGAAATCAAGGCGCTCGAAGCCGGCCTCGAGGGCGACGGCGCGACACAGAAGCTCGGCGAGGCCACGCGCGAATATCTCTGTGAGCCGGTCGCGGCCACGGTGCTCGGCAATTTGCTGCCGCACTACCTGAACTATCAGGTCTTCCAGTTCCTGCAGGAGGCGAAGGCCTCCGAGCAGTCCGCGCGCATGGTCGCCATGAAGAACGCGACCGACAACGCCAAGCAAATCATCAAAGACCTGACGCTCGAATACAACAAGCTGCGCCAGGCCAACATCACGAAGGAGCTTTTGGAAATCACCACCGCCCAGATGGCGATGGGCAACTAGTTTATCACGATGAACACCGGCAAAATCGTTCAAATCATTGGCCCCGTTCTGGACATTGAGTTCACGGACCGCCTCCCCGCCATCTTCAACGCGCTGACCGTGGAATACGACCTTCCTGGCCAGGGCAAGACCAAGCTGACCCTCGAAGTGCAGCAGCACCTCGGCGGCAACTGGGTCCGCGCCGTCGCCATGAGCACCACCGAGGGGCTCAAGCGCGGCATGACCATCACCGACACCGGCGCGCCCATCTCCATGCCCGTCGGCAACGCCGTCATGGGCCGCGTCTTCAACGTCACCGGCGACGCCGTGGACGAGCAGGGCCCGGTGAAGGCGGACAAATACAATTCCATCCACCGCTCCGCCCCGCCGCTCGTGGACCAGTCCACCAATCCGCAGGTGCTCACCACCGGCATCAAGGTCATTGACCTCATCTGCCCGTTCCTCAAGGGCGGCAAGGTCGGCGCGTTCGGCGGCGCCGGCGTCGGCAAGACCGTCGTCATCATGGAGCTGATCAACAACATCGCGAAGCTGCACGGCGGCGTCTCGATGTTCGCGGGCGTCGGCGAGCGCACCCGCGAGGGCAACGACCTCTACAACGAGATGGTCGAGGCGAACGTCATCAAGACCAAGAAGGCCGCCAACGGCCACCCGCTCATCGGCTCCAACGGCCTGCCCGTCCTCGACGAAGGCTCGAAGATCGGCCTCGTGTTCGGCCAGATGAACGAGCCGCCCGGCGCGCGTCTCCGCGTGGCGCTCTCCGCGCTCGCCGTGACGGAATACTTCCGCGACGAGCACAACCAGGACGTGCTCCTCTTCGTGGACAACATCTTCCGTTTTTCGCAGGCCGGCTCCGAAGTCTCCGCGCTCCTCGGCCGCACGCCGAGCGCCGTCGGTTACCAGCCCACGCTGGCCGCCGAGATGGGCAATCTTCAGGAACGCATCACCTCGACGAAGAAAGGTTCCATCACCTCCTTCCAGGCCGTTTACGTGCCTGCCGACGACTTGACCGACCCCGCCCCCGCCACGACCTTCGCGCACCTCGATGCGACCATCGTGCTGGAGCGCTCCATCGCGGAACTCGGCATTTATCCCGCCGTGGACCCGCTCGCCTCGAACTCCCGCGCACTCACGCCCGACATCGTCGGGGACGAGCACTACGCGGTCGCCCGTGGCGTCCAGAAGGTGCTCCAGCGCTACAAGGATTTGCAGGACATCATCGCGATTCTGGGCATGGACGAGCTTTCGCCCGAGGACAAGCAGACCGTCTTCCGGGCGCGCAAGATTCAGAAGTTCCTCAGCCAGCCCTTCTCGGTGGCCGAGGTGTTCACCGGCCACGCCGGCAAGCAGGTGCCCGTGGCGGAGACCGTGCGCGGCTTCAAGGAAATCCTCGAAGGCAAGCACGACGCCGTCGGCGAGAACGAGTTCTACATGAAGGGCGGCATTGACGACATCAAGAAGTAACCTTCCCTCGTAATCTTAATCCTACTCCTAATCGTAATCCCGAATCGCCAACCCATAGAGTAAGAGCAAGATTACGATTAAGATTAAGAGCACATGGCCAACACGCTGAAACTCGAAATCGTCACCCCGGAAGCGAAGATCTACTCCGAGGACGTGGAGATGGTCTCGCTCCCCGGCGTCGAGGGCGAGATGGGCATCTACCCGATGCACATCCCGCTGATGACGCAGATTGCCCACGGCGAGATCATCGCGCGCAAGGGCGGCGTGGACCACTACCTCGCCACCGGCGAGGGCTTCGTGCAGATCACCGGCGACCGCGTGGCCATCCTTACGGACATGGCCATCAAGGCCGACGACATTGACGAGATGAAGGCTGAGGAAGCCCGCAAGAAGGCCGAGGCCCGCCTGGCGGAGAAACTCACCGACGAGGAGCAAGCCACCGTGCAGGCCGCGCTGCTCCACTCCCTCACGCAGCTCAACGTCAAGCGCCGCACTCGCCGGTAGTGCTGGCTGAATCCTTCCCCAGCGGCGGACTCTGGTCCGCCGCTATTTTTTTTCCGGCTCCGGTTTGTCCGGCGTGAGAAACTCGCGGATGGTCTGGAACGGCCGCAGCGGCAGCATGAGGAACTTCGGAATAAAGCGCGGCTCGCTCTTCGGATTGGCGAGTGAACCGGTGACGTGATACTCGAAGACTTTCGTCATCGGCGTGGTGAGGAGACTGAGGAGCGGCCCAACGAGAAAGGCGTCGCGAAACATCTCGGCCTCCACGTTCGCGTTCACGCCGCCGGCGAAGTCCACCGTGCCATCGTAGTGCAGCCGCGCGGGCGGCGAATGGATTTCCAAATTCTTCGTGTAGATCACGCTGGTGGTGAGGATGAACGTGCCCTTCGCCTCCTTCGCACGGCTGCTGCCCAAGCCTTTGTTGATCGCATTCAACACCGGCGAAAACAGCCCGAAGATCGGAATGTCCCAAAGCAGCCCGTCGGTCAGCCGCACGTCGCCGAAGCCCTGCCAGCTCTGCCAGTCCGCCGTGTTCGCATTGGTCACCACGAGCCGGCCGGTGACCGCCCCCTCAAGCTTGTTGGGCTTCCCACCGGAAATTTCGCTGATGAAACCGGGCAGGCTCGCGTTGGTGAACGCGAGGTTGAACCCGAACTCTGCGCGGGCTTTCGGCGTGACGTCGAAATTCAAGTCTCCCACGAGCCGCCCGCCGTGGAAGGCGCCGTCGAGCTTCGCGATGCGCAACCGGTTCGTCACCCAGTGGATTTCGCAGTTCACCTCCGGCAGGAGGAAGAACGACCAGCGGAACGGCCCGCCCGCGATCGTGAAGTGCAGGTCCGGCGTTTCAGCCTCGCGGAACGGCACCGAGCCGCTCACCTGCACGGCGGGGGCGTTGCTGAAGACATACGGTCGGAGCGCGCGCACCGTGTGCGGTCCAATCATGCTCATGAAGGCCACCGGTTCGAACGTGCTCTGCGCGTTCGTCACCCACAGGCGGGTGAAGCGCCCGTCCACCCCGAGGTTCGGCGCGTGAATCTCGCCGGTGCCGCGCCGCGCATACACGTTGGTGATCGCGTAGAACTGATTCGTGAAGTTCACTGCGCCGCGAAACGCGTCGAGCTGCTGGCCGCGCAGGATGAAGTTGGTCACCACTGCGCTCGCACGGAAAGCTAGCTCGTGCTGCGCGCCCCAGCGACCCCACACTTCGCCCTCCACCTGCGGCGGCACGGTGAAGGTGAAGTTGGTGAGAATCGCCTTCTCCTCGGGCCGCTCCAGCAGCGGCTCGACGGCCTGCGGAAACACCTGCGCGCGACCGCGGTAGTGAAATTCCTTCGTGCGCGGGTTCACGTCGTATTCGAAATGCACCTCGCCCTCGGGACGCCGCGCCCACAGGTTGCGCAGCCGGAGGATGCTGTTCGTGAGCGTCAGGTCCGTGCGCGCCTCCAGATACGATGAGTTGCGATATGTGCCACCGGGGCTGTCCACGTGCGCGGCGATGGACACCGACTCGCCCACGACCCGCCAGTCCGGCGCGCGGTTCGTCCACTCCGGCAGCACGACGGCCACCCCGGCGCGAACCTTGGGCAACCCATTGAACGTGAAGCGCGACATCTCGCGGCGCGTGTTCGCATCGAACAGGTGCTGAATGCGATACGCGTCGAAGTCAAAGCCGCCCGCCGCCGCCAGTGCCCGCGACGCGACGTCCAGCCGCGAACTGGCGTCCAATGCGCCGCCGTAAAGCTCGCTGTGCAGGTTTGTGATCACCAACTCCGGCGCTCGCCAGTGCGCGGTGAAGTTGAACTGGTTCACGTCGAGCTTCTGCTCCGGGGCCTTCACGCCGTCGAGGGCGACCGTCGTGTCCAACTGCCACGGTGCGAGATTCGTCCAGAAACCCCCCGTCACCGGAGCCGCTGCCCCGGGCGATCGGCGCGCGGCCTTCGCCGACACGCGCGCCTGCTTCGCCTCGCCCCATTTCGTCTCGGGCGCGGTGATCTGCACGTCCGCATCGGCGGCGAGCAATTGCTTGCGCTCCGGCGCAACCGTCGCGGTGCCAGTGATCCGGCCTTCGGAAAACTTCGCCCACTCCGACTTCAACTGTGTGGCATGCACGGCGAGGTTTGCGCGCAACTCGTCTGGCGCGAGCGCGCGCGGCGCGGCCTGGCCGGGGAGGCGGAGCGTGGCGGCCTCGGCCCATGGCGTGCGCGGGGCGCGCAGCGCCAGCTCCCAAGTGGCATCCCAGTCGTTCGAGCGCGTGGAGCCGCGATGGAGCTGCGCGCTGAACTGCAACTGCGCCGTGCTGGCGTTCGTCACGCTCACGCGCACCTGCTCGGCTTCGAGGCGGAAGTCCGCGTTCACCGCGCCGTTCGTGCCGGGCGGCTGGGTGATCTTCGCCGTGAAACTCGCGTTGCGACCGCCGCCCCACGGCGTGTTCACGCCGGCGGCCTTCACCTTCAAGGCCGCCTGTCCGCCGCGCTCCAGCTTCGCGTCCGCGCGCACGGCCAGTTCGATTTCCGGCGGCGCGGCGAACTGCACGCGCGCCAGCTCGGTGAGCACGCGGTGCAAGATGGTTTCCACTTCAGGCGGCGCGGTCCTAGTTGGCGGCGGGACGTTGGTCGTGGTGCTGGGTGGCGAGGGCGGTTTCTTCGTCAGCGCGGTGGCATTCGTCACGGTGGCGCTCAACTTCATCCGAATGCCCTGCACCGTGGCGTCGAGCTGCCGCACCTCCCACACGTCGCCCGGCAGGAAGCGCACGGACGTGGCGAGATTCGTCACGACGAGCGTCTGCGGAGGCTGGTTGCTCGGTGCCAGGGTCCACGTGAGCAGCCCGCGGCGGAGCGCCACGCCGCTGGGCACGAATCGCAGTTGTCGCAACTCGTCCGTGTCGAGGTTGACTTCCAGCTCCCCGACTTCGAAGTGCGGCCCGCTGGGCTCGGCCTTCTTGACGGCAATCCCCTCGGCGACGAAGCCGCGGAACCACTGCCACCGCAGCCGCTGGAATTCCACCTCCACGCCGCGCGCCTTCAACTCGGCGAGCACCGGTCGCTTGATGAACTCTGGCACGCCACGCTGGTTGAACCACAGGAACGCGACCAAGACCGCGAGGACGAGCAGCCACGCGACGATGCGCACACAGCGAAACGCGACGCGGCAGACGCGCCAAAACGTCCAGCGGCTGGATTTGGGCTTGGCGTCAGACACGGGGCAGATGACGAGCTGATTTCACGATGCGCGCCGACGCACCGCTCACTTCGGCGGGCCGAGGTATTGGACGACGTAGTCGTAATAGAGCGAACGCGGAAATTCGAAGACCAGCGGCTGGCCCGTGCGCGCGTCGGTGATCGCGGCCCAAGCGTTGCGCCCGCGCGGCACGAAGCCAAACGTCACCGTGTTGGTCTGGGCCGGCGGGCCGGTCAGTTCGATGCGCACGCGGTGGCTGGATTCCCCGATGCCCCGGACGGGCAAGCCGTCCGCACCCAAGTGGACCCATTGTTCTGCGCGCAAATGGCCGAGTCGGAACAGGGTTTCCTCCAGCGCCACGTTGCGCAGCGGATCCACCGCTTCGCTGCCTTCGAGCCATTGGCCGCCGGGGGCACGCGTGAGGCGGCGACTCCGGCCGTCGAACTCCACGGTCACGGCAGCGACTTGGTTCGAGCCGAAGTTCCAGACCGTGCGATCCTGAATTTGGAACAGTGACCAAGCCAGCCGGTTTAGGTCGCCGCGCGGGACGACGTAGACGGAGCTTTCGTCCTGCCGGCGGGCGAAGACGCGATCCACGGGCAGGCTGGCAGAGTCGCCGAAGTCCAGCCGGGCCACCAGATGGTTCGTGAGGCTACCGAGGCTGTTGGTGGCTGACTTGAGCAAGCTGATGGAGCGCCCCGGCGGCGCCAAGCCATAGGGCGCGTAGTCGGTGACCACGTCCTTCGCCAGCTCCACCGCCTCGAGCGTGATGAGATTGGCGAGGAAGTTGGACATGAGGTGCGGATCGGTGACGGTTTGGAATTTGTCGTCAGCCACCCAGACCTGGTTCGTGGCGGACTTGGTTTGCAGCCGGAGGGTGAAGTTCTCCCGGCCGCGCAGCTCGATCGTGTCCACGGCGTCCGCCGGCAGCGCGTCGAGCAGCCGGTGCTCGGTGAACTCCCACACGGGGGCGCGCAAGCCTTCCAGCCGATCGCGGGCCATGAGCACGACGTTGGTGGTCGTGGGCAGGCGGGAGTAGACGCGATCCGGCTGATTGGTCGGGCTTTTGCCGAACTGCACGACCAGCGTGTCGTTCGTGCCGGAGCCGAAGGCCAGCTCCGCGTCGGGCGTTTGCAAGCCGAAGGTCTCGAGGTCCGCCTTGGGATCGTCCGCGACGAAGCGCTGGACGGGCCAGTGCTGCAAGTCCTGGAGCAACTGCTCGATGAGCGGAGTGTTACCGCGTTTGTCGGGGGCGGGCTGTGTGATGCGCCAGAGCTGGTTGGTCGCATTCCGCTGGAGCAGCAGGTCGCGCGGGCCGGTGCGGATGCGCAGCCGGTCGAACTTCACGCCGGCGAGCGAGAGCAGGCGGCGGTCGCGCCAGTCGTCCGCCGACTTGGGCAGCAGTTCAAGCAGGTTCTCGTCCGTCACCGCGATGTGGGTGGTGCCGGCGACCTGCACGTAAAGCTGATTGTTCACCGGCGTGCGCGAACCGATGCGCAACTCCACCGGCGCGCCGCCTTGGAGAAAGAGCGCCGTGGCCTGGGGCGGCGCGAGGCCGAAGTCGGCGGGTGAGCGCGCCTGCGGCGAACCGATGACCAACTGCGGCTTGAGGCGGGAGCAAACGTCCAGCAGCGCGTTGAGCGCCAGGTCATTGGCCGGATAGGCCAGCGGAGAGGTGAGCCGCCACTGGCCGGCCACGCGCTCGGCGCGGAGGGTGGCGTTGGAGCGGGTGAACTCGACGCACGTCACGCTGGCGGGGCGCAGTTGCGGGACGAGGGCTTCCGCCACTGGTTTCCCGGAGGCCGCGGGCCGGCGCAGTTCGTCCGCCACGATGACAACGAACAGGGCCAGCGCGAGGCCGAGCAACCATCTTGTCTGCGAGGAGTTCACGTCAGGATTGGCGGCGGAACCAGACCAGCAGGCCGAAGGCGAGGATGCCACCCGGCACGCCCGCGAGCAGAATCAGCCGCACGGAGCGGGCCTGCGAATCACTCATGCTGAACACCAGTTCGCGCAGCGGCTGCGGGGCGATGCCGACGAGGCGGGGGCGGTCCACGAGCCAGTTGATCGCGTTGGCAATGAAGTCGCGGTTGATGGAGTAGTCAATCACCCGGTTGTCGAGGAAGTCCGAGTCCCCGACCACCACCATGCGCGTGGAGCCGCCCTCGACGCTCTTCAACCCGCCGCGTTCGACGGCCACGGCGACAGGGATGGCGCCGCGGCGGTCGCGGCGCGGATCGAAGCGCGCGCCGGTGCGATAGTCGGAGATGGCCTCGCCGACCGGGGAAGTGCTCACCAACGGGCGCACCTGCGGGGCATCGGACCCCTGGCCCTGACCGCCGGCACGGGGCGTGACGGAGCGGGCGCGCGGAAGAATCAGACCATTCTGGGTGATGCCAAACGGACGGACGATCTCGTGGTCACCGAAATTTTTGAGCGTCAAGTGGCTATCCGTGCGATCCCCGGCGGCATCGCGCACGACGTCGTCGCGGAGGTCCACACCCCATTGCCCAAGGAGTTCCTCGAGCCCGTGGTTGCTGGCGACGGGGAGGAGGAAGAGCGCACGCCCGCCGCGATTGAGGTAGCGGTTGAGCTTTTCGAGTTCGTTGGGATGCACCGGCGTCACGGGTCCAGCCACGATGAGCAGGCTGCAATCGGCAGGAACCTCGTTGGTGCCGGTGAGCGGCAGCAGGGAGGCACCCATGTTGTTGTCGCGCAGCAGGAGGATGAGCTTGCCGTAGCCGGCGGAGGTGCTGGCGGTCTCCGGGTCATGCTCCTTGTGGCCCACGAGATAGTAGGCGTTGAGCGGGCGGCTCTCGAGGAGCGTGAGGATGGCCGAGGTGAAGAAAGTTTCTCCGGTGAAGGACTTGCGCTTCACCGACTGGCTCTTGCCGGCCAGCAGGTCGCGGGTGTCGTATTCCGAAAGCTCGCCCTGCCGCACGACGCGGTGCCGGCCGTTCAGTTCGAAGATGACGACGTCCTTCACGTTGGGGCCGAGCTTGGCGGCGGCCTTGATCTGCTCGGCCTTGGCCGGCTCGGTGAGATAGTTGACCACGGAGACCTTCACGAGCGGGCTGGCGTGCTCGTATTGGCGGAGCAACTGGAGGATGTGCGTGTAGAGCGCCTCGTCGGGGTCGAAGAAGGCCGTGACATTCAGGTGGTTCGTCAGCGCGCCGAGCACCTGGAGCGTGACCGGAGCCAGCGGTGGCACGCGGTCCTCGGAGAGCGGCACGCGGCGGTAGTGGCGGGCGGCGATGAAGTTCACCATGACGACGATGGCGAGGAAGGCCACGACGCCGATGAGCACGTTGAAGCCGGAGCCAAACCGGCGCGCGGCGGAGAAGCTGGGCGGTGAATTGTCGAAGTCGTCAGACATTCGGGCTCATTTCCACCTCCGGCTTTCCACGACCTTGAGCGTGAGGAACAGGAACAACGCCGTCAGGCTCAGGTAGAACACCACCTGCCGCGTGTCCACGATCCCGCGGGTGAAGTCGCGCATGTGCTCGATCATCGAGACGTGCGTGAGCACGGCGGACTGCCAGCCGGGCCGGGCCGGCACGATGAACGTCAGGTAGCCGACGAGGAACAGGCCCAGACCCAGGACGAACGCGTTCATTGCGGCGATGATCTGGTTGCGTGTGAGCGACGAGGCGAAGCAGCCGAGCGAAATGTAGAGCGCGCCGAAGAGGAAGATGCCGATGAAGGTGCCGCCCAGCGCGCCGGTGTCCACCTGCGTGAGGTCCACGGAGAAGCGCTTGAGCAGGAGCGGGTAGGCCAGCAGCGGCAGCCAGGCGGACATGAAGAAGAGCAGCGCGCCGGTGAACTTGGCGAGCACCACTTGCAGGTCCCCCACCGGCGCGGTCATCAGCGTCTCGTAGGTGCCGGAAAACTTCTCCAGCGCGAACGTGCGCATGGTGATGATGGGCGGCGCCAGGAGCATCACCAGCCAGAACAGGCCGTTGTTGTAGAACGCCTCCGTGACCGGCACGTCGAAGGGCTTGTTGTCCAGCGCCCGCACGACGATGACGAAGCTCAGGCCCAGCAGGAACTGCACGGCGGCGACGATCACGTAGCCGATGAGCGAGACGTAGCAGCTCCCGAGTTCGCGCCGGACGAGGGTGAGGAAGGGTTGCATCAGCAGTGATAAGTGGCGGGTGACGGGTGACAAGGAGGCCACGGGTGGCAGGCGAGTGTTCGGCCAAGTCGCGCTGACTTGTCACCTGCCACCTGCCACTTGTCACCTTGGTTCCTCAAGCTTCCTCCTGCTCCTTCTTCGTGACGTGCACGAAAATGTCCTCGAGCGAATGCCGGGTGCGCGTCAACTCGCGGAGCTGCCAGCCACGCGCTTTGGATAGCTCGAAAATCTTGGGCCGCAAGTCCACCCCGGCGCGCGGCGTGAGCGCGCAACGGTGGAAGCTCCCTTCGGCGGCGGAGATGTCGAAGTGCTCGACCTCCGCCATGTGTTCCCACGCCTCGCGCAAGTCCGGCACGGGCGCGGCCAGCTCGGCGATGACCTGCTGGCCCGCGCTCAACTTGCGTTGCAACTCGTCCAGCGTGCCGCTCTCCCGGATGGCTCCTTGGTGGATGATGATCACCCGCGTGCAGGTGAGCTCCACCTCGGGCAGCAAGTGCGACGAGATGAAGACCGTGCGATCCCGGCTCACGTCCTTGATGAGTTGGCGCACGGCACGCGTGAGGTGCGCATCGAGGTTCTTGGTCGGCTCGTCGAGGATGATGAGTTCCGGCTCGTGCACGAGCGCGTCAGCGAGGCCCACGCGCTGTCGGTAGCCGCCGGAGAGCGTGCCGACGACCTTGTTCGCGACGTCGCCCAAGCCGCATTGCTCGGTGACGATGTCCACGCGCTCGCGGCTGCGGGCGACACTCAGGCCCTTGAGCCGCGCGCGGAACTTGAGGTATTCGCGCACTCGCATGTCGAGGTTGAGCGGGTTGCCCTCCGGCATGTAGCCGATGCGCCGGCGCACTTCGTCCGCCTGCGTGAACACGTCGAAGCCCGCCACGCGCGCAGTGCCGCTGGTCGCCGGCATGAAGCACGAGAGCATCCGCATCGTGGTGGTCTTGCCCGCGCCGTTCTGGCCGAGGAAGCCGACGATCTCGCCGCGCTTCACCGTGAACGTCAGGTCGCGCACCGCCGCGCGACCGCCGTAGCGCTTCGTGAGGTTCTCGACCTCAATCATCGGGGTGGCGCTCATACGGCGACCTTCGCTTTCACGAGCCGGCTCGCGCGCTCGACCTTCGCCACGCGCAGGGCGAAGTCCGCATACCAAACTTCGCGGCCCAGCCGTTGCGCCACCTGATGCTCGGCGTGCTGCCGCCAGTCGGCGATCGCGCGCTCGCTGTCCCAATACGACACAGTGATGCCTGTGCCGTCCGCGCCGCGCACGCTTTCCACGCCGAGGAAGCCGGGCTGCTGCGCCGCGAGCTGGACCATCTTCTCCGCCATCGCCCCGTAGCCGTGCTCGCCGTCCGTGCGCGTGCTGGTGAAGATCACCGCGTAGTAGGGCGGCTCCGGCGTGGCGGCGATGGGCGGGGCGCTCATTTCAGTTTCACCGGCACGCTGCCCTCGCGGAAGCCGCCGAAGCTCCCGCGCTTGGGCGGCACGATGACGTTGATCCGCGCGGTGTCACCGGCCTTCTTCGCGTGCAGCGCGCGGCCCAGCTCCACGAGGTCGCGCGCGGGCTGGTTGTCCACGCCGCGGATGACGAAATACTTCTCGAACTTCGCCTCCGCAGCGGGCGAATCCTTGTCCACTTCCGCGACCACGAAGCCGCCGAAAAATGGAAAGCCCATGTTCGCCGCCAGTTCGCGCGTCAGTTCCTGCACGTGCAGGCCAAGGCGTTGTCGCACGAGGTCGGCGTTGAAGAAATCGCGCTCGGGCGTGAGCCGCGCGGACCACCTCTGCTGCCCGCCCGCGCGGCGGATGAGACGCTCCACGGGCTTGTCGGAGCCGGCCGCGTTCAGCTCGCGCATGAACTCGATGTAGTTGCGCGGCGTCTTGCCGGCGACTTGCAGGATGGTGTCGCCCG
>JBJTAU010000520.1:0-3212 GCA_046090965.1 Limisphaerales bacterium
GCCGTCGAGTGCGCCCGGCACTTCCAGTCGCATCCAATCAGCGCAGTCCGCCGACGGCGACTGCAAGTCGCCGGCACCGAGGATGCAGAAATGGAATCCCATCTGGTGGTTCGGCAACGCGGACGACCCAGAGCCGCCGGAGTGGTATCGGCCCGGTTCGCGGTGGCGCAGCGCGTTGTGGCAACTGCGGAACCCGCTCCACAATTTCACCTTCTACGTCATCGGCATCGCGGACAGATGCTTCACGCGCACGGGCAAGTTTCCGCAAGCGGTCTTCGCGCCGGACGGAGGCTGGAACTGGGCCGTCACACGCTGTGGCTGGGTGCGGCTGCCTTTCGTCTCGTTCAACGGCGAGCGTGTTCGGGTTTACCTCGGCTGGCGGGAGCGCGGAAATTTCGGCGGCAAGATCAACTTCGGAAAACTCCCCGGCCCAGACCCGCAACGCCACTCACCAAACCCTTCTCCGAACTGACCCTCAGCACTTCGTCTCCTACGCGAGCGGCACTTCGTGATACTCGAGAGCCCACTCCTGCATGTAGCGGACGCGCGTGGGGCGGATGCGATAGACGAGGAGCTGCGGATTGTCCAGCGAGCCGAGGAATTGGCGCATGAGCGGGTTGGCGTCCCAGATTTCCTGGAGCAGCGGGCGCTCGGTGACCACTTCGGCGAGACCCGTCAGGCGAACTTGGTTATGGCCATCATCCATGTAACAGAGTTCGACTTTCGGGTTCGCGGCGATCTCGCCGGTCTTGCGATAGAAGCGCAGGTTCGCCACATACACTGTGAAGCCATCGGTGCGCACCGGCGAGACGGGCCGCACGCGCGGTTGGTCGCCGTCCATCGTGGCGAGCACGGGGAAACGGTCGGCCTTGAGGACACCTTGCGCGAGCCCGAGCAGTTCGGCGGGGGCGATGGGCTTGGGGACGGGCTTGGACATGGGCCTCAGCCCTTGTAGTGGACGAGCACGCCGTATTCGGTCACGGGCGTGGTGGTCTCCTTGCCCTCGGTGTCCTTGCCCTTCGACAGGTGGGTGTATTGGAAGCCGGTGAGGCTGATGATGTCGTCGTCCATCAGCCCGCCGATGAAGTTGGATACCGCCTCGTCGAACGTGTCCTTCCCGTCCTTCACGTGGTCGTGATGGCGGAAGGACTTCACACGGTGCTTCTCGACCGTCTTGGCCGCGATGTCGAGCGACTTGGCAGCGTTCTTGATGATCTTCGCTTCCGGGAATGACCCCTGCGGAATGGCTGGACCACGGTCATCATCCTCGGCCGCCGCAGCGCCGCCACCAGGCGCGGGAATGATGAGCACCTCCTTGCATCCCGGACACGGGACCTCCTGGCCGACGTTGGACTCGTCAATGCTCAGTTCAAGGTTGCAGAAGGGGCAGTTGAAGGAAAATTCGGCCATAGCGCGTGTCGGGTTGCTGTGTTGGCGGCGACGTTAAGCTCGGGCCACCGGCCAATCTAGCCAAAAGTGCTGCGGGGAATTCCGTAGTAGCTCGAAGGCCCGCATTGCCACCCGAGTCCAACGCTCCCATCATGCGCCCCATGCAACCCGCGCTCCGTCGTCTCGCCGCCGCTTTCGCTCTGCCTGCGCTCGTCCTGCCACTCTGCGCCGCGCCGGAGGCCTTCGAGATCGGGCCGGACAACAAGGACCAGCTTCCCGGCGGCAAGGAAGCCGACGGCATCATCGGCGACTTCGTGCTCCGCAACGACAAGGTTGAGGCCGTCATCTCCGCAAACCTCCCGCTGCGCCGCGCGAACATGAGCACCTTCTACGGCACCAACGGCATTTCCCCCGGCTGCCTTTACGACCTCACGCTGCGCGGCGCGCACAATGACCAGCTCACTTGCTTCTCGCCCAGCGGCCAGCAGGGGCCGGTCTCATGGGTGCGCGTGGCGAAGGACGGCAGCGACGGCGAGGCGGTCATCGAGACGGTCGTGACCTCGCCCAACAACGGTGGCCTCTACAAGCGCCACGAGTATCGCCTGCGCGACGGCTGGCAGGGAATTTTTGTCGTCACCACTTACCGCAACGCGGGCAAGGACACGCGCAAGGGCACGGTGGACGACCGCTGGGTCACGTTCACCAGCACCGGCACGGCGGGCGACATTGCGTGGGCCGACGCCGTGGACCCGGCGGACAAGGCGGGCTACGCGCGCGCGTGGGTCGAGCGCGATGGCCTGAAAGCGCCGCCGATCGAACTCGAACTCAAGCCGGGACAGGAAATTTCCTTCGCGCGGTTCGTCGCAGTGGGCACGTCGCCGTTGCAGGCGGTTGGGGTGGTGAGGCAGTTTCGCGGTGAGGCTGGCGGAGTCGTGCTCGGCAAGGTGAAGGACAGTGCAGGCAAGGGCATCACCACCGCTCGCATTCTGGGCTCAATCGCACCGGGCGACTCGACGAACCGACCGGCTGCGTATCCGAACGCGTCGGGCGAGGTGAGCCTCTGGCTGCCAGCCGGCCAACAGGATTTGGAAATCTCTGACCTTGGTCGCGAGAGCGTGAGAGCGAGGCCGACCGTTGTGAAGTCCAGCAACGCTGGGCTCGGTTCGGTCTTCGACTTGGCGCTCGGCGCGCAATCCGCCATCGCCTTCGACATTCGCGGCGAGAACGGCCAGCCCATTCCCTGCAAAGCCCAGTTCATCGGCGTCAACGGCACCAAGGTTCCCAACCTCGGCCCGCAGAATCGCGCCGCCGGTTGCGTGGACCAGTATCACTCGGCCAACGGCCAGTTCCGCCAGCCGCTGCCGCCGGGCGATTACGAGGTCGTCGTCACGCGCGGAATCGAGTTCAGCCACTTGCGCCAGACGGTGAAGCTCGCCGCCGGCCAGACCGCGACGGTGAAGGGCACGTTGAAGCGCCTCGTGGACACGCGCGGCTGGGTGAGCGCGGATTACCACAACCACTCCACGCCCAGCGGCGACAACACCTGCGGCACCGACGACCGCATCATCAACCTCGTCGCCGAGGGCATCGAGTTCGCGCCGACCACGGAGCACAACCGCCTCTACGACTGGCGGCCGCACATCGTCCGGCTCGGCCTGACGAACTTCATCCAGACCGTGCCCGGCCTCGAACTCACCGGCAGCGCGTCGCACTAGAACTGGTTCGCAATCGACCCGGTGCCGGTCACGCAGGCCAACGGCGTGGCGGTGTCGCTGGCGGACCCCCGCATCGGGGGGGCGACGTGCGGCGACTTCGAGATGCCG
>JBJTAU010000521.1:0-4238 GCA_046090965.1 Limisphaerales bacterium
ATACTACGTCAAGACCTCCACCATCACGCCCGCCGACATGGGTGGCACGCGCTTCGACGACTTCGATGTCGTCGTGCTGGCGAACGTCCCGGACTTCTCCACCGACACGGCGACGGCGCTGGAGAACTTCGTGAAGCGCGGCGGCGGCCTGCTCATCTTCCCCGGTGGGAAACTCAACACATCGTTCTACAACGCCCAGCTCGCCACCGCGCGCAAGTTGCTCCCCGCCACGTTCGGCGAAGCACGGGGCGACGCGGCGCAGGAGGAGAAATATCTGACCTTCCAAACCAAAGGCTACGACCACCCGATCGTCGCCCTGTGGAACGACGCAAACGCCGGCACGCTCTCCAGCGCGCACTTTTTCCGCACGATTGAACTCAACTTGCTCGCGCCACAAAGCAGCCAGCCTACCGAGAAGAGCGCCGCCGCGACATCGCCTGCGCAAACGAACTTCGCCGCGCCCAAGACGATTCTTCGTTTCAGCGACGGCTCCATCGCTATCGCCGAGCGCGCGGTTGGCTTGGGTCGAGTCGTCTTGTTTGCCAGCACCGTGGACACGGCATGGAACGAGATGGCCGTGAAGCCCGCATTCATTCCCCTGCTCCACCGCACGCTCGGCACGCTCATTCAGCGCCACGACGAGGGCGCGAACGACCGCGTCGGCGCGCAGTTCGCCCGCCGCTTGACCGCCGACCTGCTGCACAAGGACGCCGTCGTCATGGCTCCGGGCGCGGCCTCCGGCACGCGCGATTTACGCCGCGTCGAGCTGGTCAACGACACGCCCGTGCTGACCTACGAAGCGACGGACAAGGCCGGGATCTATGAAATCTCCATCGCCGAGCCCGCGACGGTGCTGAAGTTCGCCGTGCAGCCCGACCCCTCGGAATCCAGCATGGCCGAATTACCCAGTGAGGAAGTCAGCGCGCTCGGCCAGGTCGCCGCCGTGCAGCGCTGGAATCCGACGCTCAACCTCCGCGAGTGGGTCGAGAAAGCCCGCATCGGCGCGGAGTATTGGCTGCCCATTTTGATCCTCGTCCTCGCCCTCGCCGCGCTGGAAACGTTTCTCGCGCAATACTTCAGCCGACCGAAGTGATTTTTAGCCACAGATGAAACACAGATTGAACACAGATTCCGGAGGCGCAAACCGCGCTGTAGCGGCGGTCTGTTACCGCCGTTTTTCAGGCGGCACACGTAGTCGGCGGTCGCAGACCGCCGCTACAGGGCCTGTCTTCATCTGTGTTTCATCCGTGTTCCATCTGTGGCCAAAGCAAGCATGACCGACTTGCTCCTCAAGTTACTCGGTGCGCGCGTGGAAGCCGCTGGCGACCTCGCGTCCGTCCGGCTCGCCTTCCAGGGCGGCGTCGGAGCCGGGTGGGTCGTGCTGCTCGCGCTTGTGCTCGCGGGCTTGGGCGTCTGGACTTATCGGCAATGGCCGCCCGCGACCACGCCCGCGCGGCGCTGGCTGCTCACCGGCTTGCGCGTCGCGTTCCTCCTACTGCTCACGCTATTGCTCCTGCGGCCCGTGCTCGCAATCACGGTCGAAGGCAGCGTGCGCCGCACCTTGCTCCTGCTCGTGGACGGCTCGGCCTCGATGCAAATCAAAGACCCGCGCGTCAACGCCGACGACGTGAAACGCGCCGCGCTCGTCAAGGGCCTGACCGACCCGACAAAAGGCCTCGCGCAACAGCCCCAGCCCGGGCGCCTCCGCGAAGTCGAGTCGCTCCCCCGCCTCGACGTGATGAAGGCCGGTCTCCGCAACGAGAAGCTCGACCTCCTCCCGCGCCTCGACTTCGAGTTCGACCTCGTGCCCTTCAGCTTCGGCACTGAGTTGAACGCCCTGCCCCGCAGCAAGAATGACGTTTCCGAGACCGACGCCGAGGGCAAGAAAGCCCGTCGTAAAGCCAAGGTCGCTGCGTTTGATTGGGTCGAGAAACTCGACGCTAACTCCGCCACCACGCCCATTGGCGACGCGATCCGCCAGGCCGTCGAGCTGAAGCGCGGCCAGCCGCTCGCGGGTGTCGTGCTCGTCACCGACGGCGGGCAGAACTCCGGCCCGTCGCCGCGCGAGATCGCCGCTCAACTCAAGCAGGACGGCGTGCCGCTCTACATCTGGGGCGTCGGCATCACCAGCCCGCGCGACATCATCGTCGCCAATCTCTTCGCGCCCGAGGTCAGCTTCGTGAAGGACGAGGTGATGGCGAACGTCCGCGTCCGCTCGCAGGGCCTCGCGGGAGAGAAGGCTAAGGTCGTCTTGAAACTCGGTGACACGAAAGTGGACGAGCGTGAAATCACTTTCGGCCCCGATGGCGAGCAGGTTGTTGCGATGAAGTTCACGCCCGACAAGACCGGCGATTTCGAACTGGAAGCCTCTATCGAGGCGCGCGCGGACGAAACCGTGAAGGACAACAACTCCCGTGTGCAGCACTTGCGCGTGATTGACTCGAAGATTCGCGTGCTGCTCGTCGAGCAGTCGCCGCGCTGGGACTTCCGCTATTTGCAGGCGATGTTCATGCGCGACCGCCGCGTCGAGCTGAAGTGCGTTCTTTTCGAGGGCGCGCCGGCCATCTCGCGCGACGCCAACTCGCCCTACCTTGAACGCTTTCCCGTAAACAAAGACGAGCTGTTCAACTACGACCTCGTCGTCTTCGGCGACGTGGACCCGCGCCAGCTCACCGCCGAGCAACAGCGGAACGTGAACGAGTTCGTGTCGCGCTTCGGTGGATCGTTCCTGATGGTCGCAGGCAAGCGCTTCAGCCCGAACGCGTGGCGCAACTCGCCCATCGAGCAGATTCTCCCCGTCGAGTTCGACGCCGTGAACACCGCCGCCGCGACCGGTGAAGGCGTCGCCGACAAACCCGTGCGCCTCACGCTCACCGCGCAGGGCCGCAGCTCCACGATGCTGCGCTTCGGCGACAAGGAAGAGGACAGCGTCGCGCTGTGGAAGCTGCTGCCGCCGGTCTATTGGGTCGCGAAGGTTTCGCGTGCTAAACCCGGCGCGGAAGTTTTACTCGTGGACCCCGATCCGCTGAAGGCCTCGCGCTTCGGCCCCATGCCCGTCGTTGCCGTGCAGCAATACGGCCTGGGTCAGTCGCTCTTCGTCGGCACGGACAACACCTGGCGCTGGCGCAAAAACACCGGCGATGAGATTTACACGACCTTCTGGGGCCAGATCGCGCAACGGCTCGCACTGCCGCACATGACCGGCGGCTCGCGGCGCACGCAGCTCACGCTCGATCGGCAGAACTTCGTCAGCGGCGAGCGCGTGGCGATTTACGCGCGCCTCTACCGCGCGGGCTTCGAGCCGGTCAACGACCCGGTGGTGAAGGGAGTTTACACCATTCGCACCGGCGATGGCGGGGGCCCCACGGAAGTCTCCCTGCGCCCCGTGGCCGACCAGCCGGGCGTGTATCGCGGCGAGTTCATCGCGCCAGCGGCGGGCAGTTACAAGTTTGGCGTCGAGAGCGATCCCGACACGCGCGTGGATTTCAACGTGACCGCGCCGCGCTTCGAGCTGGGCGACACGGCGATGAACGAATCGCTGCTGCGCGAGATGGCCACGATCAGCGGTGGTGAATTCTTCCGCGAGGAAACGCTCTTCCAACTGCCCGACCACATCCGCGCGAAGACCGAGCGTGTCCGCTCGCCGATGGAAGTCGAGCTGTGGGCCAGCCCGCTCTACTTCCTGTTGCTCCTCGGCGTGGTCACGACGGAGTGGGTGCTCCGCAAACTGTCGTATTTGAAATGACCGCCGCCCCGGAACAACGCCCCGCTTCCGTCCCGCCGAGCGCCCAGCTCGCGGGCCAGCTCGCGGGCGTGCGCGCGAAGCGCACTGGCGTTGCCGTCGGTTCCGGCGTGGCGATGCTCCTCGGCGGACTCACCCTCGCGCTCGGCGTCGGGATGCTGCTCGACTGGTTTCTCGACTTCGCGTGGGCGATCCGCTTCCTCCTGTTCCTCGGCTATCTCGCGGGCATCGGCCACGTGGCGTGGCACCACATCATCGTGCCGTTCATCCGCCAGCCGGACGACGATGAGATCGCCCTGCTGGTCGAACATGGTCATCCACAATTCGCCTCGCGCCTCATCGCGGCGCTGCAACTCACGCGGCCCGGCGCGCTCCAGTCGAACGAAGCCCCGTCGCTCGTCCGCCATCTTGTTGCCGAGACCGAGCGCATCGCGCGTCCGCTGGACTTCAGCGCGGTCATCTCCACGCGCGAGCTGCGCCTGCTCGTGGGCTGGGC
>JBJTAU010000522.1:0-6786 GCA_046090965.1 Limisphaerales bacterium
TTGCGTGGGCGCGGGCCCCCGCGACGCCGCGAACTTTCGCCCCGGCGCTGACCGCGCACGCCGCGCGGTGCTCGCCAAGGCCGTGGCCGCGGCCACCAAGGCGCGTGGCGAGGCCGAAGCGAAAGCCGCCGAGGCTTACAAGACGCTGGAGCGCAACCCCGAGCTG
This sequence comes from Limisphaerales bacterium, assembly GCA_046090965.1. GTDB lineage: Bacteria > Verrucomicrobiota > Verrucomicrobiia > Limisphaerales > SXTU01 > SXTU01. Next base: position 167 of record JBJTAU010000522.1, read on the forward strand.
GCTGTCTTCCTGCAAAAGCTCGCCTCGATGGAGGCGGTCTCGAAGGAGCGCGCCACGCTCATCTTGGACCAGAACACGCCGCCCTTCGACCTGCTCCGCAACACCAACGCCCCCGCCCGCCCCGCTGGCAAGAAGTAAGCCTTTGCGCCGCCTGCCATGAGCGACCACGAACATTCTCACTCCCACGGTCCGAACGACCACAGCCACAGCCACGGGCTGGGCGCGGATGACCATTCGCATTCCCATGCGCACAGCCACGGCCCCGGCGACGCAGACAATCACCACCATTCCGCCGCGCCAGAGCCGCCGCCCGAATCGCCTCTTGAAGACTCCAGCTCGCAGGCGCTATCCGACGCACTGAAAAGCAGCTGCGTCGTCGTCCGCGTCGTAATGGCGGGGTTGATTGTGCTCTTCTTCGCCTCCGGCATTTTCACCGTTGGCCCGCAGGAAGTCGCCATTAAGCTCCTCTTCGGCGCACCCACGGGCACCGGCGAGGCGGCGCTGCACAAGCCCGGCTTGCACTGGTCCTTCCCTTACCCGGTCAACGAAATCGTCCGCATCCCGAAGGACCAGGTGCAGAACATCGTTTCCTCCGCCGGCTGGTATCAAGTCACCGCGCAGCAGGAACTCGCCGGCCAGGAACCACCCGCCGGAGCCACGCTGAATCCCGCTTCCGAAGGTTACACACTCACCGCCGACGGCAACATCATGCACGTGCGCGCCACGCTGCGTTACCGCATCAGCGACCCCGAGGCGCACGTCTTCAACTTCGTCGCCACCTCGAACCTCGTGCAAAACGCACTCAACAACTCCCTGCTCTACGCCTCGAGCCAGTTCACGGTGGACAAAGCCACGCGTCAGGACATCGCCGGCTTCAAGGAGAAGCTCATGAACCGCATGCAGGCGCTCGTCACCGTGCACGGTTTGGGCGTCGAGTTCGACCCGCGCAACTGCGATGTCGTCGCCATCCCGCCGCGTCAGGTGAAGGCCGCCTTCGACGCCGTGCGCGAGGCGGAGAACGACAAACGCAAGACCATCAACACCGCCGAGGGCGACGCGAACACCACCCGCACCAAGGCCCAAGCCGAAGCCGACGCCATTCGCAACGCCGGCCGCGCCGAGGCCACGCGCATCATTCAGACGGCGTCTGCCGACGCGAATTACTTCCTCGCGCGCCTGCCTGAGTTCCAGCGCGACCCGCAGCTCTTCCGCGACCGCCGGCTCACCGAGACGATGGCAAACGTCCTCGCCAACGCGCAGGAGAAATACTTCCTCGTCGAGCGCGCCGATGGCACCCCGCGCGAGCTGCGCGTGCTGCTGAACCGGGAGCCGATGAAGCCGGTCGCGCCGAAGCAACCCTAACGAAATGCCAAGCTCCAAGTTCCAAGCTCCGAAGAAACCCCAAATTCCAAGCTCGAAGCCGGGAAGACTCCCTGCTCGCCGCTTGGCAATTGGTGCTTGGAGCTTTTTTGGACCTTGGGATTTGGGATTTGGAGCTTAACCACATGCAAGTCACCAACCTCCTCAGCCAGCAGGAACACAACCACGCCAACGGCGAGCAGTGCTCCTCCTGCGGGCACGACCACGAGCACGCCACACAGCAGCTCGGCGTCACGCTCTTCGGTCTCATCCTCGTCATCAACTCGTTCATCATCGAGTGGTTCATGGCGAACGGCAAAACCGCCGCCGACCTCAGCGCTGGCCTCGGGGCCATCATCCTCGGCTGGCCCATCGTGGTCGTGGCCGTGAAGGACTTGAAGCGCGGCAACCTGACCACGAACGAGCTTGTCGCGCTGGCCGTCCTCGCGTCCTTCGCCAGCGGTCATTACCAGGAAGCCGGCGTCGTGAGCTTCTTCATGCTGCTCGGCCAAATCATTGAGACCCGCACCGCCGAGGGCGCGCGGAATTCCATCGAGTCGCTCATCAAGCTCACGCCCACCAAGGCCCGGCGCATCGTCGGCGGCAAGGAGGAGGAAGTCGCCGTCCACGAACTCAAGAACGGCGACGTCATCCGCGTCCGCCCCGGCGACAACGTCGCTGCCGACGGCCAAATCGTCTCCGGCGAAGGCTCCATCAATCAGGCGAACATCACCGGCGAATCGCTCCCCGTGGATAAAAAGTCCGGCGACCAAGTCTTCGCCGGCACCATCAACCTGACCGGCGTCCTTGAAATCAAGGTCACCCGCGCCGGCACCGACTCCACGCTCAACCGCGTGCGCGAACTCATCCTGGCCGCCGAGAAAACGAAGCTGCCCATCATGCGCATCGTGGACCAATACATGGGCTTCTACACGCCGCTCGTGCTGGTCATCGGCGCGCTCGTGTGGGCGTTCACCGGCGAACTGAGCCGCGTCATCGCCGTCTTCATCGTCGCCTGCCCGTGCGCCTTCATCCTCGCCACGCCCACCGCGATGGTCGCCGCGCTTTCCGCCGCCGCCCGGCTCGGCATCCTCATCAAGAACGTCGCCGACATCGAGTTGGCCGCGAAAATCAACGCCTTCGTCTTCGACAAAACTGGCACGCTCACCACCGGCAAACTCGCCGTCAGCCGCTTGGCTCCGATGAGCGGCACGGCTCCGGCCGAATTGCTCCGCATCGCCGCGAGCGCCGAGCAGTTCAGCAACCACCCCACGGCCAAGGCACTCACCGCGCTCGCGCAGGAAGCGGGCGTTCCGCTCAGTGACCCGAAGAACTTCGCCGAGACCGCCGGCCGCGGCGTGAAGGCCAACGTGGATGGCACCGTGGTGCTCGTCGGCCGCGCGCAATGGCTCAAGGACAACGGCATCACGGAGGATTTCCTCAAGACCGTGGACGTGGACGAAACTGCCGGCTACAGCCTGCTCTTCGTCGCGCGGAACGGCGCGTGCATCGGCTGGGTGGGCTTGCAGGACGAGACGCGCCACGAGGCGAAGGACTCGCTCCACGAACTGAAGGACGTCGGCGTCCGCCGCGTGGCGATGGTCTCCGGTGACCGCCAGCCCGTGGCCGCGCGCGTGGCGAAGGAAATTGGCCTCGAAGAAGTCGTGGCCGAGTGCCTGCCGCAGAACAAAGTCGAGCACGTGAAAGCGATGCGCGCCAAAGGCTACCGCGTCGCCGTGGTCGGCGACGGCGTAAACGACGCGCCCGCGCTCGCCGCTGGCGACCTCGGCATCGCGATGGGCGCGGCCGGCAGCGAGGTGGCCATCCACAGCGCTACCATCGCGCTGATGAACAACGACCTACGCCGCCTGCCCTTCCTCGTGCGCCTCTCGCGCATGACCCGCAGCGTCATCAACCAGAACTTCCTCTTCGGCGTGGTCTTCGTCATCGGCGGTCTGGTGCTGGCCGCGTTGAGCTACATCAACCCCGTCATCGCCGCCGTGATGCACGTGGCCGGGTCGCTCATCGTCGTCTTCAATAGCGCCCGCCTCGTCCGCCAAGGCGAGGAACTAGAACCCTTCCAAGCCGCCGCGCCCGCGAACCCGCCGTCCGCCGGCGGCGCGAGCAAGCACGAGGCGGCCGGGCAGTTGCAGCCGAAGATGGCGTGAGCCGGCCGCCTTGCCGAAAACCATCGCCACGCCTAACCTGCCAGCATGAACGCCAGCACTGTGATTGCGGAGATTGAGAGCCTGCCCAAGGGCGAACAGGAGAAGGTGGCGGCTTATGTGCGCCAGACTTTCCCGAAGCTGGCGCCGGATGGGACGGTTGACGCCGAGTTTCAGGCCATCGCCGACGAAATGTTCAAGCGGAATGACGAGCTGTTTCGCAAACTGGCGCAATGACCTGTGGACTCACCCCGGTTCCTGTCTTTGGCGGAGGTTTGTTACCTTCACCGCGAGTCACTGGCCCGTTTCGGCGGTCTGGAGGGAGTGCGCGAGGCGGGGGTGGTCGAGTCTGCGCTGGCTTCGGCGGAGAACACCTTCTACTACGCGAATGGAACGCTCCTTGATGTCGCCGCGAGCTACGCCTTTCACCTGGCCGAGTCGCAGGCATTCTTCGATGGCAACAAGCGGACTGCGGCGGCCGCAGCGCTGGCGTTTCTCCGGCGGAACGGCAAGGCCATGATTGTGGACGACGGCACCCTTTACGACGCCATGATCGCCATCGCCAAGAAAACCATGGACAAGCGTGAGTTGGCGGTGGTGTTGAGTCGGTTGTGCGAAAAAGGGGCCATTGAACGGCAATGAAATGCTTCAACCTTCGTGACATGGACGCCATCGCGGTGTGCAAGCACTGCGGGCGGGTGCTGTGCGCAACTTGCGCCACTGACGTTGGGCTTGCAGTGGCGTGCAAAGACCGGTGCGAAGCTGAAGTGGCTTCAATTCTAGATATGCACCAGCGTGGAAAGACTGCCTACGACAAGGCGGCCGCAAGCCATTCCAAAAACGGTGTGTTCATTGGCCTCATGGGGCTGGTGTTCACCGTTCTCGGGTGCTTTGGTTGGGGTAAAGGCGGCGGCTTTATGCTGTGGATGGGGTTGCTCTTTCTCATTTCATCTGCCTTTTCGTTTCATTCGGCCAAGAAATACCGCAGCCGCGACTAGCTTTCCATGACCGCCCTCGACACCCTCCAGCCCGAAGCCGCCGCGCGCACCGCCACCGAGGCCGTCGTTTCCGTGCGCGGCCTCACCAAGGTCTTCAAGGATTTCTGGGGCCGGCCCAAGGCCCGCGCGGTGGACAACGCGAACTTCGAGGTCCGGCGCGGCGAAATCTTCGGCCTCCTCGGCCCCAACGGCTCCGGCAAGTCCACCACCATCAAGATGCTGCTGGGCCTGCTCTATCCCACGAAGGGCCACATCGAGATTTTCGGCCACTCGCCGCGCCACGTGAAGACCAAGGCGCGCATCGGCTACCTGCCCGAGGAGAGCTACCTCTACAAGTATCTCGACTCCCGCGAGACGCTCGACTTCTTCGGCAACCTCTTCCAGCTCGCGCCCGGCCAGCGGGACCAGCGCACCGAGCAATTGCTCGAAATGGTCGGCCTCAACCAGGTCCGCAGCCGCACCGTGGGCGAGTTCTTGAAAGGCATGCAGCGCCGCATCGGCCTCGCGCAGGCGCTCATCAACGACCCCGACCTAGTCATCCTCGACGAACCAACCGCCGGCCTGGACCCGCTCGGTTGCCGCGAAGTGAAGGATCTCATCCTCGCCCTCAAGGCGCGCGGCAAGACGGTCATTCTCTCCAGCCACCTGCTCAGCGATGTCGAAGATGTCTGCGACCGCGTGGTGATTTATTACGGCGGCAAAATCCAGGCCGACGGCACGCTCAAGGAACTCCTTACGGAACGCGACTCTATCCGCGTCACTTTCCCGGCACTCGCGCGCGACAAGGTCGAAACCATCCTCGGCGCGATCCAGCGCGAAGTCCCGGCGGACCGCGTGAAGCTGGACAGCCCGTCGCAGAACTTGGAGAGCTACGTCCTCGGCGTCGTGAACCGCGCGCGCGCCAGCGAGCAGACCGCCGGCGCGACCAGCGGCAATCAGGTCGCCGCGTATCTGCGCGGCGGCGCGGAAGCCAGCACGCAGCAGGCGCGCGTGCTCGACCGCCTCGTCGCCGCGCCCGAAGCGCCGAAAGCCGAGGAGCCGGTCGTGCAAGTGCCCACGGCCGCTGCAGTGGAAGCGCAGAAAAAACTCGCCGCCCTCGCCGTGCCGGCCGCGCCCACGCCCGAGCCAAAAGTGGAAGTCGCTGCGCAGCCCGTGCTGGACGAAGCGAAGGCGAATGAGAAGCTCGCGAACCTGTTGGGTAAGCCGAAGGCATGACCAGCACTACGACATCTTGGACTGCGCCGGCAGAGCGCAGCGGCGACGGCGCTTTCACTTCCCGTGGAACGGTCGAGTTCACTTGTGCCCAGTCCGCTTCGCGGGACGCCAAAGCGGCGTCGCGCTTCGCTGGCCGCCGCAGTCCAGGACGCGGGAAAGAAGTCGAGCACCTCTGGGCCATCCGGGCATGAGTGCGCACTTCGAAATTCTGAAGCACCCGCATCAGGGCTTCGCGGCCGTGAAGCACGGCTTTTCGTGGCCGGCGGCGGTGCTCGGCTGGGTGTGGGCGTTTGCGCGGCGCGTTTGGATTCCCGGCTTCGCGCTGCTCGCGGTCCACGCGGCGCTCGCGCTCGTGGCGACGAAGCTCATCACGGAAAACTCCGGCCTGCTGATCGTGATCGCGTTGGGCTTGCAGGCCTTCTTCGGCGCGCGGGCGAATTACTTGCAAAGCCGCATTTATCAGGAGCGCGGCTTCCTCTACCAAGGTCTCGTGCCCGCGACGTCGCCGTCCGATGCGATTGCGAAGTTCAAGGCCGTCGGCGAAAACATTCCCGCTGAATGGCGGCTCGGCGTCGCCCCGCCCATGTTCACGTGGCCGGCCGGCGTGCAGCCGTTGCTCGCTGTCGCGCGGCTGACCATCAAGGCCGTTGTGCGCTACCGCCTGCTGCCCGTGCTCGCAGTGTTGCTCGTGCTCGTCGTCGTGGGCCTGCCGCTCGCGCTCAAGCACGACGGCTCCGCGCGCGGCCTGGTGCAGATCGTCATCACGTATTGCCTCAGCTCGGTCACGGCCATCCTCGGCCTCGTCACGCTCTGGCTCGCGACGGGCACGCTCGCGCGCGACGTCGAGGATTGCTCGATGCAGATGGTCGCCGTGAAGCCTATC
>JBJTAU010000523.1:0-4179 GCA_046090965.1 Limisphaerales bacterium
AACTGCTCTCCACGCCCGCGCCACCGTCGGTCCACTTCAACCCGCAGCGTGACGCGATGATCATTTACCGCGCCGAGCGGCACCCGCCCGTCGCGGACCTCGCCGAGCCGGTCCTGCGCCTCGCGGGCGTCCGCATCAACCCCAACAACAACGGCCCGCACAGGACCGCGCGCTGCGTCGAGCTAACGTTGCAGAGCCTGCCGGAGGACAAGTCCCGCCCGATCTCCATCCCGCCCAACGCCCGCCTCACTCCGCCGGTGTGGTCACCCGATGGGAAACTGTTCGCCTTCCTCCGCTTCGGCTCGCGCGAGGTGGAGCTGTGGGTGGGTGACGGCAAGCGCGGCTCCGTCCGCCGTCTGCGCGGCGGCCTCAACGCCGCCACGGGCGAAGCCTTCCAGTGGATGCCGGACAGTCAGGCCATCATCTGCCAGACCATCGTCGCAAATCGTCCCAAGCCACCCGTTGAGCCGCGTGTGCCCGGCGGCCCCGTCGTGCAGGAAACCACTGGCAAGATCGCCCCCGCGCGCACCTTCCAAGACCTGCTCGACTCAGCGCACGACGAAGAGCTCTTCGACTACTACGCCACGTCACAACTCGCGCTGGTCAACGCAAAAACCGGCGACACCAAACCCGTCGGCGCGCCCGGCATCTACGCCACGATTGATCCCGCACCCAACGGCCAACTCCTGCTCGTGTCGCGCGTCCAGCGGCCGTATTCCTACCAACTCCCGGCCACGATGTTCCCGCGCGCGGTCGATGTGCTGAGCCTTGACGGCAAGATCGCGTTCCATCTCGCCAGCCTGCCACTCGCCGAGGAAATCCCCATTGGCGGCGTGCGCAACGGACCACGCAGCTATCAATGGCGGCCCACCAGTCCGGCGACGTTGACATGGGTCGAAGCGCTCGACGGCGGCGACCCGCGCAAGAAGGCTTCCCACCGCGACCGCATCCTCATGCTGGACGCCCCCTTCGTCGGCAACCCGGTGGAATTGGAAAAGCTGGAACACCGCTTCCAAGGCCTGACTTGGACCGAGCGACCTGACGTTGCACTGGTGCGCGAATACCAGGCCAGCCGCCGCTGGAACCGCACCTGGCTCATCAATCCCAACGCGCCCGCCGAGCCCTCCCGCTTGCTGTGGGACGTGTCCGCGCAGGACCGCTACGGCGACCCCGGCACACCGATGTTGCGGCCGCTGACCAATGGCTTCCGCGTCGCCCGCGTGCATGACGGCAGCCTCTTCCTCACCGGCGCGGGTGCGACGCCCGACGGCGAGCGGCCGTTCCTCGACAGCTTCAACCTCGTCTCCCTGCGCTCCGAGCGACTGTTCCAAAGCGACGAAGCCGGGCATGAGTCCGTCGTGGCCTTGCTCCGGCCCGACGCCGCGGAGTTCATCACGCGCCGCGAGTCCCCCACGCGTCCGGCCAACTATTTCATCCGCACCTTGGCCGACAGCTCACGCAAGGCGCTCACTGACTTCCCCGACCTCATGCCGCAGCTCCGCGGTATCCGCAAACAGCTCGTCACCTACCAGCGGCCCGACGGCGTGCCGCTCTCTTTCACGCTCTACCTGCCTGCCGATCATCAGCCCGGCCATCGGCTGCCGACGATTCTCTGGGCCTACCCGCGCGAGTTCAACGACGCCGACACGGCCGGCCAGGTCACGACCTCCGCCAACCGCTACACGACCTTCAGCGGCGCGAGCCACCTCTTCCTCGTCACGCAGGGCTACGCTGTGCTCGACAACGCGACCATGCCCATCATCGGCGACACGAAGAAAGCCAACGACACGTTCCTCGAACAGATCATCTCCAGCGCCAAGGCCGCCGTGGACAAGGCCGTTGAAATGGGCATCACCGATCCCAACCGCGTCGGTGTGGCCGGCCACAGCTACGGCGCGTTCATGGTGGCGAACCTCATGGCGCACACGGACATCTTCAAGGCCGGCGTCGCGCGCAGTGGCGCCTACAACCGCACGCTCACGCCCTTCGGCTTCCAGAACGAACGCCGCACGCTGTGGGACGCCCCCGAAATTTACGCCCGCATGTCGCCCTTCATGTTCGCGCACCGGATCAACGAGCCGCTGCTGCTCATCCACGGCGAGGCCGACAACAACCCCGGCACCTTCCCCATGCAGAGCGAGCGTCTCTATCAGGCCGTGAAGGGCAACGGCGGCACCGCGAGGCTTGTGCTGCTCCCGCACGAGAGTCACGGCTACGAAGCCCGCGAGAGCGTCGAGCATGTGATCTGGGAAACCCTCCACTGGTTCGACAAATACGTGAAGAAAGCTCCCGAACCGCCAGTGACGACCTTCACGCCAAGCGACCTCCCGCCACCGTGATGCCGGGCGCAGCCTTCACGCCGCAGGCGGACGGGCTTTGAAAAATTCGCTTCCACCCTTCCAATCCTGCTTCGCTCACCACCCAGACCATGAATACCTCCTCCCGCCGCCGTTTCCTCCAAGCCACCGCCGCCACCCTGCTCGCCACGCCCGCCGCGCGGGCCATCGAACCGCTCGGCCGCACCGGCAAAGCCCGCCTGCAACTCAGCCTCGCCGCCTACTCCTTCCGCGAGTTCTTCGTCGGCGAACTCCAGCGCGGTGCGGGCAAGAAAGGCCCGGCTCCCGGCGCCTCGATGGACATGTTCAAGTTCATCGACTTCTGCGCCGAGCACGGCTGCGCCGGCGCGGAGTTGACGAGCTACTTCTTCCCCAAGGCGCTCACGTCCGACTACCTCGTGCAGATCCGCCGGCACGCGTTCGTCAAGGGCGTGGCCATCAGCGGCACGGCTATCGGCAACAACTTCTCCCACCCGAAGGGCGAGAAGCGCGACGCGGAGATCGCCGCGACGAAGCAGTGGATCGACTACGCCGCCGTGCTGGGCACGTCGCACGTCCGAGTGTTCGCCGGGCAGACCAAGGAGTTGTCCCGCGAGGAGGCGGACAAGCTCGTGGTCAGTGCGCTGGAGGAGTGCAGCGACTACGCCGGGCAGAAGGGCATCTTCCTCGGCATCGAGAACCACGACGCCATCGGCAGCGCGGAGCACCTGCTCAAGCTCATCAAGCAGGTCCGCAGCCGCTGGCTCGGCGTGAACCTGGACTCGGGCAACTTCCGCACCGCCGACCCTTACAAGGACTTCGCCGAGATCGCGCCCTACGCGGTCAACGTGCAGCTCAAGACGGAAATCAAGCGGCTGGACGCAAAGGAGTCCGAGCCGGCGGACCTTGCGCGCAAGGTGAAGATCCTGCGCGAGGCGCACTATCAGGGCTACGTGGCGCTGGAATACGAGGCCAAGGAAGACCCCTTCAAGGCCGTGCCGCCGGTGCTCAAGCAGTTGAAGGAATTGTTCGCCGCGTGAAGGAGCGCGGCTTTCAAGCCGCAGTATGGTCCCTTGACCAATTGGCTTTCGTAAAAGCCTGGCGCGATCGCCTTCCCATGATTCTGCGGCCTGAAGGCCGCGCTCCAATCCGCAGGCTGAAGCCTGCGGCTACGGCACGCACAGGCTTGCCCGCCCTGCCCTGCCTGCCTACGCTCGCCGCCATGCTCCTCAAGCTCACCAGCCTTCTCGGGCTTGCCGCGTTCCTCGCCATCGCCTGGGCGCTCTCCACCGACCGCAAGCGCTTCCCCACCCGCACGGTCATCTCCGGGGTGCTGCTTCAGTTCGTCTTCGGCTTTCTCATCCTCAACACCGAGCCGGGGCAAACCTTCTTCAAGGGCTTCTCCGACGCCATCTCACGCGTGCTCGACTACGCGGCGGAAGGCTCGAAGTTCGTCTTCGGTCCGCTCGCGAATCAGGACGCCATCCAGAAAGGCCTCGGCCTGCCCTCGGGTTTCGTCTTCGTCATCACCGTGGCGGGCACGATCATCTTCGTCTCGGCGCTGTCCTCGCTGCTCTACCACTACGGCATCCTGCAACTCATCGTGCGCGGCGTGGCGTGGGTGATGGAACGGTTGATGAAGACCAGCGGCAGCGAAAGCCTCGCGGCGGCGGCCAACATTTTCATGGGCCAGACCGAGGCACCGCTCGTCATCAAGCCCTACCTCGCCAAGATGACCCGCAGCGAAATCATGGCCCTGATGACCGGCGGCATGGCGACCATCGCCGGCGGCGTGCTGGCGGCCTACGTGGGCTTCGGCATCTCCGCCGGTCACTTGCTCACCGCCTCGGTGATGAGCGCGCCC
>JBJTAU010000524.1:0-4616 GCA_046090965.1 Limisphaerales bacterium
GCTCGCCCGGGACCGTAGGCCGCCCTCTGCCTCCTGCCGGTGACCCTGAGCCCGATGGGCACCCGATCTCGCCCACTCATGCAGATCAGGACCATGAGCGGAAAAAACCGGCCGAACGAAACAGCCAGCACCCAGTCTCAACCGCCTCGCTTCGCAAGGTGAGGGTGACAAGACCCTACGCCAATACGTCCTTCACCACGTTCCCGAACACGTCCGTGAGCCGGTAGTCGCGGCCCGCGTGGCGGTAGGTGAGGCGCGTGTGATCGAAGCCCAGCAGGTGCAGCATCGTGGCGTGGAAGTCGTGGACGTGGACGCCGTTGGTTGCCACCGCGTTGCCGTGCTCGTCGCTCTCGCCGTAGCTGAAGCCGCCCTTCACGCCGCCCCCGGCCATCCAACAGGTGAACGCCTGCGCGTGATGCTCGCGGCCCTTCGCGTCTTTGGCTGTGTTGAACGGGGTGCGACCAAACTCCGTGGCCCAGACAACCAGCGTGTCTTTCAACATGTCGCGGCTCTTCAAGTCCTTCAGCAGCGCGGCCATCGGCTGGTCCACGTTGCGTGCGAGCGGGCCGTGCGCGGCCATGTCGCCGTGCGAATCCCAGTTGCCGGAGGCGCCGGTGTCAATCAGCTCGATGAACCGCACGCCGCGTTCGGCCAGCCGGCGCGCGATGAGGCACTGCCACGCGAAGCCCTTCGTGCTGCCCCGCGGCAGGCCGTAAAGCGCGAGCGTCGCGTCGGTCTCCTTCGCGAGGTCAAACGCCTCCGGCGCGGCGGCCTGCATGCCGTGCGCGGTCTCGAAAGCCTTGATGCGGGCGGCGAGTTGCGGATCGTTGCCGCGAGTGAGCAGGTGCTTCTGGTTGAAGGCCGCGCCCAGACCCAGCTCCATTTCCTGCAACTCGGGGTCGGTCATACGCCGATTGATGTTGGGCACCGGCTCTGCGCCGGGGACGACGCGCGTGCCCTGATGGCAGCCGGGGAGAAAGTCAGCCGACCACACCTGGGCGCCGGCATAAGGCAGCGCGGGCGCGATGACCATGAAGCTGGGCAGGTTGGCGTTCTCCGTGCCGAGGCCGTAGCTCACCCACGAGCCGACGCTCGGCCGCGTGAACGTGACCGAGCCGGTGTGGATGCCGAGCGTGGCTTGCGCGTGGTCCGCGTGGTCGTTGAACATCGAGCGGATGAGGCACAGGTCGTCCGCGCACTCGGCGGTCTTCGTGAACATCTCGCTGATCCACAGGCCGGACTGGCCGCGCTGCTTAAATTCCCAGCCGGGCTTCTTGTAAAACTTCACCTCGCTCCGGTTGTTCAGCGCGAAGGCCTCGAGCATTTTCTTCGGCACCTCGTAAGGCTGGTTGTGGTCCGCGATCAGGCGCGGCTTATAATCCCACGAGTCTACGTGCGACACGCCGCCGCTCATGTGCAGGAAGATGACGCGCTTGGCCCTGGGCGTGAAATGCGGCTGCTTCGGCGCGAGCGGGTCGACGGGCGCGGCTACGGAACTGCCGGCGCGTTTGGCATCGGCGGCGAGCAGATCGGAGACAATGCCCGGCAGCAGGAGCGAACTCCCGGCGAGCGAACGGATAGCGGTGCGGCGGTTCATGGTTCAGTCGAGGTAAAGAAATTCATTCGCCCCCAGCAGCGCGCGGGCGAGACTGGGCCAGGCTTGGTCGGCGGGGAGTTTCTTGGCGGCGAGCTTCTCGCGGAAGTTGGCGAGGTAATCGGTGGCGAGCTTCACTTCGTCGGGCTGCGGTGGACGGGCATAGAGGGTGAGGAAGGCGCGGGTGACTTGCCGGGCTTCGTCCGGCTCGCCCTGCTGGACGCGGGCAGCGAACTTCGCGGCCAGCTCGTGCGCGAACTTGTCGTTCATCATGAAGAGCGATTGCAGCGGCGTGGTGCTGGGCTCGCGCGTGGCGGTGCTGGAGTTCGGGTCCGCGCCGTCGAAGAGCGCGAGGAAGGGGTGTTTCCGCAGGCGCTGCTGCATCTGATAGACTGTGCGCTGGCGGTTGTCGTAGTTGGCGAAGAACTGGTTGTGCTGCGTGAAGCCCCAGGTGTTCACGGCTGGGAACGGGTGTGCGCCGCCGGTGGAAGGGTCGAGGTCGCCGCTGACATGGAGGAGGGCATCGCGGATGGACTCGGCATCGAGCCGGCGGCGGTCGGCGCGCCACCAGAGGGTGTTGTTCGGGTCTTTGGCGGAATTGTTCGCGAAGAGTTGCGACGGCGAGGAACTTGACTTACTGCTGGAGAACAACGAGGCGAAGCCGGTGCGCTTCTCAGCGGAGGCAATGTTCGCCGGGGCGAACTCCGCCCCACTCGCGAGCTGCCAAGTGCGCGAGGTGAGTATGAGTTTGTGCAGCGCCTTCACCGACCAACCACTCTCCATGAACCTCTTCGCAAGGAAATTCAGCAACTCCGGGTGCGTCGGCGGCTGACCACGCGTGCCGAAGTCGTTCGGGGTCGTCACGAGGCCGCGACCGAAGTGGTGTTGCCAGAGCCGGTTCACGAAGACGCGCGCCGTGAGCGGGTTGGCGGAGTCGGCAATCCAGTTGGCGAGGTCGAGCCGCCCGCTGTTGCCACAGTCTTTCGGCAACGGCTGGCCGCCGAGCACCTGCACGAAGCGGCGCGGCACTTCCTCGCCGAGCCGGGTCGGATCGCCGCGGACATGGATGCGCGCATTGCCGGGCTTGGCGTCGGCGACGGCGTAGGCGAGTTCGTAGGGGACGGTGTCGCTGAGTTGCTTGTGCTTGGCCTTGGCGGCGGCGATGGCCTTGGTGGCTTCGTCGGCTTTGGCTTTCTTCGCGGCGGCATCGGTGAGCTTGTCGGCGACGGCCTTGTCGGCTTCGAGTTTCTTCACCTCGGCGTCGAGCGCGGCGAGTTGTTCCTTCCAAGCTTTCGTCGCGGCTTCAACTTCCGCCTTCGCCCCGAGTGCGACGAGGTTGGCCGGGCGGTTCATGCCTTCGCTGCCGGGGTGCGGGAAGGTCGTGCTGCTGAAGAAGCCGTAGAGCGCGTAGTAATCCGTGCTCGCGATGGGGTCGAACTTGTGGTCGTGGCAGCGCGCGCAACTGAGCGAGAGGCCGAGGAAGGCGCGGCCCATGTTTTCGATGCTGTCCTCGATGGTCAGGTGCGGTTCGCCTTTGCCGCCGCCGAAGTGCCGCGCAATGGCGAGGTAGCCGGGGGCGATGGTGAGTTCGGGGTTGGGCGTTTCGAGTTTTGCGTTGAGGAGGTCGCCAGCGAGTTGCTCGCGGATGAAACGGTCGAAGGGCTTGTCCTCGTTGAAGGCTTTGATGACGTAGTTGCGATACTTGTAGGCCTGCGGGACGGGATAGTCCGAGGCGTTGCCGCAAGTATCGGCGTAACGGACGACGTCGAGCCAGTGACGGCCCCAGCGCTCGCCGTAGTGCGGGGAGGCGAGGAGACGGTCCACTGCATTGCCGATTGCCGATTGCCGATTGCCGATTGAGAAACACTCGCGCACGAACGCTTCTACTTCCTCCGCCGTGGGCGGAAGACCGGTGAGGTCGAAGGAGAGGCGGCGAATCAACGTGCGCGGGTCGGCGTCGGGCGCGGGCGTGACACCGGCTTTCTCCATGCGGGCGAGGGTGAAGTGGTCCACCTCGTTGCGCGGCCAGGCCTTGTCCTTGAGCTTCGGGAGCAGCTGGGGCTTCACGGGCTGATAGGCCCAGTGTTTGCGGCCTTCTTCGAGGCTGACACCGTAGGCGGGCTTGCTCGGCGTCACGGTGGCGAGCGCAGGCGCATTCGTGCGCGGGTCTGGCGCGCCGAGCTTCACCCACTCGACGAGGTCGGCGACGAGCGGAGGCGGAAGCGGCTTCTCGGGCATCCGAAAATCTTTGTCCCAATGCCGGATGCCCTTGATGAACAGCGAGTCGTCGGGCTTGCCGGGCACGATGGCGGGGCCGGACTCGCCACCCTTCACCCAACCCTCGCGCGAATCCAGACGCAGCCCGCCCTTGGCCTTCTTCGCCTGCGCGCTGTGGCACTCGTAGCAATGCTCGACGAGCACCGGACGGACGCGCTTCTCGAAGAAGGCGACGCCTTCTTCCGGTGTGGCGGCGGCGAGTGATGCTGCCCCCGCGAGGGGGCACAACAGGAACCAGATGGAGCGCTGGGAAAGCACGGGGTTCAGACGCAGGGGAATGCGCCAACTTTCAAGTTGAACGCACGGAACGGCATTCCGCTCGCCCGGCGACGGCGGTTCGGCTACAACCAAGCGCATGATCGTCGTCGTGGGCAGCTTCAACATGGACTTGGTCATTGAAGCGCCGCGCTTTCCAGCACCGGGCGAGGCGATCCTCGGGAAGAACTTCCGCCGCGCGTGTGGTGGCAAAGGGGCGAACCAAGCCTTCGCCATCGCGCGCATGGGCACGCCGGCGGCCATCATCGGCGCGGTGGGGCAGGACGAGTTCGGCGACGAGATGGTGGCAAACTTGATGGAGGCCGGCGTCAGCACGCGCGGTGTGGCGCGGCGCGCGGACGTGGCGAGCGGCACGGCGATGATCGTCCTCGATGCCACGGGCCAAAACCAACTCGTCGTCGCCAACGGCGCGAACGACACGCTCACACCCAACGACGTGCAGGCGCATCGCGACCTGTTTGCGCAGTCG
>JBJTAU010000525.1:0-10083 GCA_046090965.1 Limisphaerales bacterium
TTGCAAGAGCGCGGCGTGGACTTAGTCCGCAACGAAATCGAAAAGCGAGCGGGCTTCAAACTCGCGCCGGCGCGGCCCATCCAATTCACCACCAACAGCGACAGCTACGGCTGGCACAAGGCGGTTGATGGCACGAACTTCCTTACCCTCTTCGTCGAGTGCGGCCGCGTGAAAGACGTGGACGGTCGCCGGCAGAAGACCGCGCTGCGCCGCATCGCCGAGAAGTTCGGCAGCATCGAATTCCGCCTCACCGGTAACCAAAATGTCATCCTCGCCAATGTCAGCGACGCCGACAAAGCCGGCATCAACGCCATCTTCGCCGAGCACGGTGTCCGCACGGAAAACCAGGCCAGTCTGCTGCACGGCAACTCGATGGCCTGCCCCGCGTTGCCCACCTGCGGCCTCGCGCTCGCCGAGAGCGAACGCGCGCTGCCCGGCCTCGTGGACCGCATCGAAAAACTCTGCGGCGACCTCGGCCTCGGCACGGAGGAGATTGTCATCCGCTCGACCGGCTGCCCGAACGGCTGCGCGCGGCCCTACATGGCGGAGATTGGTTTCGTGGGCAAAGCCCCTGGCCGCTACCAGCTCTGGCTCGGCGGCAATGCCAGCGGCACGCGCCTGAACAAGCTGTTCAAAGACGTCATCAAGGAAGCCGAATTGGAGAACGAACTGCGTCCGTTGCTCGCGTGCTTCGCCACAGAGCGAAATGCGGGCGAACGGTTTGGTGATTGGTGCGAGCGGGTGCTCTTGAAGGAGACGCCCACTTCGAACTGAAGCGCGTTTACAGGCTCAACTCGACCTCGCATGGCCGCCGAAGAAAAACCCTACCGTAGCCTCGTCAAAGCCATCTCCTGGCGTGTGACCGGGACGTGCGACACCATCCTGATTTCCTGGCTCATCACCGGGCAGTTCAAGGCCGCCCTCGGCATCGGGTTCGTCGAGCTGTTCACCAAAATCGGCCTCTACTACGTCCACGAACGCATCTGGAACAAACTCGATTTCGGCCGCGTGAAGGAAAAGGACGACTTCAATATTTAGCCTGAAAACATTGACTCAAATGACTCCCGAACAAATCGCCCAAGCCAACGCCGACCTGCGCGGCAAGTCCGCCCTCGACGTCGTGCGCTGGGCCATCGCCCAAGCCGGCGGCCGTGCCATTGTCTCCACGAACTACCGGCCTTACGAAGCCGTCATCCTCCACCTCGTCACGCAAGTGCAGCCGGACATCCCGGTGCTCTGGGTGGACCACGGCTACAACCGCCCAGCGACTTACAAGCACGCCGAGGAAGTCAAAAAGCTCCTCAAGCTGAACATCAAAGCCTACCTGCCGAAGATGACTGCCGCCCACTACGACGCGGCCTTCGGCGGCATGCCCGAGCCCACGCCGGAAAACGAGGAGCGCATCAAGGCCTTCAGCACCGTGATGAAGCTCGAACCCTTCCAACGCGGCATGAAGGAGCTCGCGCCCACCGTCTGGCTCACCGCGCTGCGCAAAGTCCAAAACCCCAACCGCGCCGGCCTCGACATCGTTTCGCCCGACGGAAATTTCAACTCCCTCAAAGTCAGCCCCGTCTTCCACTGGTCCGACGCCGAGATGGAGGCTTACTTGAAGCAGCACAACCTTCCGAACGAATGGGATTACTTCGACCCCGCGAAAGCAGATGAGAAACGCGAGTGCGGCCTGCACGCGGCGTGGGGAGGGAAGGCTGTCGCGCAAAAATAATTTCAGCCACGGATTGAACACGGATGAAACACCGATGAAGTCCGTGCCCGTGTTCAATCCGTGTTTCATCCGTGGCTAAAAACATGAGTTCATATCACCTAGACCATTTGCAGTATCTGGAGACCGAGGCGATTCACGTCCTGCGCGAAGTCGCGGCAGGCTTCGAGCGCCCCGCGATTCTTTTCTCCGGCGGCAAGGACTCCATCTGCATCCTGCGCCTCGCCGAGAAGGCCTTCCGCCCGGCGGAAATTCCCATGCCCTTCCTCAACGTCGAGACCGGCCACGAGTTCCCGGAGCTGATTGAGTTCCGCGACCGCCGCGCCAAGCAGCTCGGCGCGAAGCTCATCGTCCGCACCGTGGATGATGCCTTCGCCAAGGGCCTCGCGCATCCGACGCCCGGCCAAATCAGCCGCAACCAGCTTCAGATTCCCGTGCTGCTCGGGGCGATTGAGGAGTTCCGCTTCGACTGCTGCATCGGCGGCGCGCGGCGCGACGAAGAGAAGGCCCGCGCGAAGGAACGCTTCTTCAGCTTCCGCGACGCCTTCGGCCAGTGGGACCCGAAAAATCAGCGCCCCGAAATCTGGAACCTCTACAACGCCCGCCTCAACCCCGGCGAACATATGCGCGTCTTCCCGCTCTCCAACTGGACCGAGATGGACGTGTGGGAATACATCCGGCAGGAGAAGCTCGAAGTGCCCACCATCTACTTCACGCACGAGCGCGAGTGTTTCCGCCGCGCCGGCCAGTGGTTGCCCGTCCCGCCCGCGCACACCGACACGACGAAGCCCGACCCCTACGCCGGTGCGCGCCCGACCGCGAAGGAACCCGTGCAGCGCATGACCTGCCGCGTCCGCACCATCGCGGACATGATCAGCACCGGCATGATTGAAAGCCGCGCTGACACCGTGGACGACATCATCACCGAAGTCGCCGCCGCCCGCGTCACCGAACGCGGCTCCCGCGCCGACGACAAGGCCAGCGAAGCCGCGATGGAAGACCGGAAGAAAGCCGGTTACTTCTGAACCCATTTCCAGCCATGCCCCACACGCAACACCCCATCGAAATCCTCCGCTTCAACACCTGCGGCTCCGTGGACGACGGCAAGTCCACACTCATCGGCCGGCTGCTCTACGACTCCAAGTCCATCATGGAAGACCAGATGGAGGCGCTCGAACGCAGCGCCGACATCACCGGCGGCGGGCAGGTGAACCTCGCCAACCTCACCGACGGCCTGCGCGCCGAGCGCGAGCAGGGCATCACGATCGACGTGGCTTACCGCTACTTCGCCACGCCACGCCGCAAGTTCATCGTCGCGGACACGCCGGGGCACGTGCAATACACGCGCAACATGGTCACCGGCGCGAGCACGGCGAACCTCTCCATCGTGCTCGTGGACGCGCGGCAGGGCGTCATCGAGCAGACGCGCCGGCACACGTATCTCGCGGCGTTGCTCGGCATCCCGCACCTCGTCATCGCGGTGAACAAGATGGACCTGGTGGAGTGGAGCGAGGCGCGGTTCACGGAGATTCGCGACGAGATCGAGTCGTTCCTGCCCAAGCTCGATGCGTTCAAGGACGTGAAGTTCATCCCCATCAGCGCGCTCAACGGCGACAACGTGGTCGAGACTTCGAAGCACACGCCGTGGTATGGCGGCCCTTCGCTGCTCGCCCACTTGGAGACCGTCCACATCGCCAGCGACTGGAATCTCAGCGGCCTGCGTTTCCCCGTGCAGTGGGTGAACCGCCCGAACAACCCGACCGACCAATCACTCCACGACTTCCGCGGCCTCAGCGGGCAGATCGCCGGCGGCATCGTGAAGGTCGGCCAGAAAGTCATGGTGCTGCCCAGCGGTGTGAAGAGCACCGTGAAACAGATTTGGACCTACGACGGCCCGCTCCAGGAAGCCTTTTGCCCGCAGTCCGTCACGCTCGTGCTGGAGCACGACGTGGACGTGAGCCGGGGCGACATGCTCATCGGCCTGGACCACTTGCCCGGCATGGCGAGCGAGTTGAGCGGCCGTGTCTGCTGGATGAACCCCCGGCCGCTCGCGCGCGGGAAAAAGTATTTCCTCAAGCACTCCACGCAGACCGTGCAGGTGATGGTCACGGGCGTGGACAGCAAGATTAACATCCGCACCTTCGACCCTGAGCCGGAGCCCGCCGAGCTGGCGATGAACGACATCGGCGAGGTCCGCCTCCGCACCGCCAAGCCGCTGGTCTTCGACGCCTACACGGGCAACCGCCTCACCGGTTCGTTCATCCTCATCGAGCAAGGGACGAACGCGACCGTCGCCGCCGGGATGCTTTACCCGCCCACGGAGTTGGTGAAGCCGGAGTATAACGACTTCGCGATTTAGCTCGCGGGCCGTCAGGGCGGGTCGGAAGTCGGGACAGGCCGCTGGAACTGCGGCACGGCCTCGGCGAGGAATTCCCGCACCCGGGCGAAGGTCTTTTCCTCCTCACCGGGCCGGCACTGCGCCAGACACGCCACGTAGGCCCAGCGTTGCAGCGTGCCGGTGCGCAAGAGTTCCTTCGCCATCCAAGACAACCGCTCGGCCCGGTGGGCCGTGAGCGCGCCATCGGCCACGAACCAATACACGTAGATCGCCCGCACGGTCTCGCGCTGGCCGTCCGGAGCCGCGAACACCTTGCTGGCCGTGAGCTTGAGCGCAGGGATCTCCCGAGCCTGCGATCCCGCCAGGGAGAGCCGCACTTCCTCGGTCTTCTCGATCAGCCAGCCCTGGCCGGTGAGGCAATACTGTGGCTGGTGGATGCTCGTGCGATCGCGGCCCATGAGCACGACCTGAAGCAGCAGCGGCGTGGCGTCCTCGCTCGAGTAAACGCGCTTCCCGAACGAGGTGTCCGGCGGCAGGCCGTCCAATTCCTCCTTCGCTGGCGGCACTTCCTGTGAAGCCATGCCGCCGACGCGTTCGGGCAGCGGAATGCGCCAGCGCGCCGAGCCGGGCTGCGGTTCCGCCAACACACCGGGACGGCCGAGCTTTTGCCGGGCCTGCAATTGGAAGATCGCGCCCCCCGCCACGGCCATGAGCACCAGCGCGCCGATCAGGGCTGGGCCAAGCAGCGGCGTGATTGGCACGGTCTGCGGTGCTTGTGGCTGGCCGGCTGGCGAATCCTCCTGGCCTTCTCCCGCCGCCAGCACGGGCTTTTCCCGCAGCAGCCAGCCCGCGAGGAACATCAGGCCGATGGCGACCGCGAAGGTCACGTAGCCGAGATTGGTTTCTGCCGCCGCCCCGGCTTTGTGCCCGAACGCCTCCGCCAGAACGATGACGGTCGTGATGCGCGCAACGTTGCCCGCCACCGCCAGCGGCACGGCGAGCGCGATCATCACGGCCCGCCGCCACGTCGTGCGGAACGTCACGCACCCATAGACCGTCGTCAGCGCCAGCAATGAGGTGAGGCTCCGGATGCCGCTGCACGCGGGGGCCACGTCGTAGTTGAACGTGCGGGCAGTGTTGAAGATGCGCGTGCCATCGCGCAGCACGTCGAGGCCAAGCAGATCGTGTCCGAGCCCGACGGAAATCTGCGTCACCAACAGGCGCAACCGAAATAAGATTCCTTCGCCCAGTGCCTCCAGCGGCACGCAGAAGCCCAACAGCAGAAACGGAAAGAAGGTTTTCCGCGCCCAACCCGGTCCCCACACGAGGGCCACGAGGCACCACACGCCACCGGCCAGCGCGACCATCGAGACACGCGGTTGTTGCACGGTGAACGCCACGACGTGCAGCGCGAGCGCCAGCGCCAGACCGCCGAGTGCAGGCAGCCAGCGGCGCGTCGGCGTGGCGCGCAGATCACCGCGCCGCAGCCAGAGCAGGATCAGCACAACCACGGGCACGAGCTTGCCGTGCTCGGCTTCGAGCATGGGCGCGCTCCACGCGCCCCACATCCACGCGAAGAGCGACGGCTGGTCCGTGAAGTTGAACGAGCAATGGCCGAGGAAGTGGAACAGCATGGCCCAAGCGCCGAGCAGCGTGAAGAACAGCGGCTTGTCCGGCAGCCACGCCCAGAACGCGCGGAACTCCGTGAGGAATTCCTCCGCCAGCGTGGGCGCGGGTTTGGGTTCGTCGGCCATCGGCGCCAAACTTACCCGATGCCCCGGCAAAGCCCAAGCCCGTCCAACTCCGGCGAAGTCCGTAGCCCACAGCCGCGTCAGGAGAGTGCATGAACCGCCTGTTGCTCATCGGACTTCTCTTCGCTCCCGCTGCCTTCGCCGCTGACCGCTACAACGGCCTCGACACCGCGAAGTTCTTGGGCGCGCTCCAGACCGAGGTCACGTTGCCCGGCGGGAAGAACTTCACTGAAGGCCCCGCGGTGGATGCGGCGGGTAATGTGTTCTTCACCAATCCCGGCGAGATTCTGAGGTGGAATCCGGCGACCAAGACGCTGTCCACGTTCCGCAAGCCGAGCAACGGCGCGAACGGCCAGGCTTTCGACCGCCAAGGGCGTTTGTTGCACTGCGAGGCGGCAGACGGCACGAACGGTCGTGTCACTCGCACGGATCTGAAGAGCGGCAAACTCACGGTGCTGTGCGAGGCGTTCAACGGCTTCCCGCTCGGCGCACCGAACGACGTGTGCGTGGACGGGCACGGCCGCATCTACTTCACCTCCCGCCTTGCGAACACCAATCCCGCGACCGGCAACGTCAACTCCGTCTATCGCATTGATCCCGACGGCCAAGTCGCGCGCGTCCTCGCCGCGCCGGAGATTGACATGCCCAACGGCCTCGCCATCACGCCGGACAGCCGGAGGTTTTACCTCATCGAATCGGATGGCCGCCTAAACTGTGCACGGAATATTCGCGCCTACGACCTGCGGCCGGACGGTTCGCTTACGAACCACCGCGTCCTCTACACCTTCTATCCCGGTCGCGGCGGCGACGGGATGCGGCTCGACGTGGACGGCAACCTTTACGTCGCCGCCGGCCTGCATCGGACGCGTGGCACCAGCGAGACGCTCGACACGCGGCCCGGCATCCACGTCATCACGCCGCAGGGCAAGCTCGTGGCCTTCGTCGAGACTCCGGAAGACACGATCACCAACTGCGCCTTCGGCGGCGCCGGCCACCGCACGCTCTACGTGACCTGCGGACGCTTCCTCCTGAGCCTGCCGACTAAGGCCGCTGGAAGTGCCCTGTATCGGACCCAAAACTAGGGCGACGCACTCGGAAAACGGCCTGCCCTCAGGGGTGTTTCAGCCTTGATGGGCGCGAAAGAAATTGTTTTCACGAACGCCATTCGCGGCTATACGGGGACGACACGCGAATGGAGATTTCAAGGCCAACTGAGCCACGCGAGCAGGTGGCGGAGTTCCTGAGCACCCATCAGGATCAAATCCTGGTCATCGTGTTCACGGACATCGTGGACTCGACGGCCATCACCGAGTCGCTCGGGGACAAGGCCGCCATCATGCTCATCCAGGAGCACCACGCGCTCGTCCGCGACGTGCTCAAGCGCAACCGCGGCGGGCGCGAGGTGGAGACGGCGGGCGATTCGTTCTTCCTGGTGTTCACCACCGCCTCGGACGCGGTGCGGTTCGCGTTGCAGACGCAGGCGGGGATGCGGGCGCTGGCCGAGCGGTTGAAATTTCCCCTGCAAATCCGCATCGGCATCCATCTCGGCGAACTGTTCGTCGCAAACCCGGACGAGACGAACCAGGGCAAGCTCTCGATCCAGGGCGGCGAGAAGAACACCGCCGCGCGCGTGATGTCGCTGGCCGCCGGGGGGCAGATTCTGTTGTCGCGCACGCCCTACGACAGCGCCAAGCGCGCCTTGCACAAGCAGGTGATTGACGGCGTCGGCGAGCTGGAGTGGCGCTCGTGCGGCCCCTGCAAGCTCAAGGGCCTGAGCGAGCCGCTGGAGATTTGCGAGGTGTGGGAAAAGGGCCACGGTCCCGGCCCGCTGCCCACCAGCACCAACGCGCCCGCGCCGCCGGTGCTGACGCCGCACGCGACCACGCACGGGCCGGATGCGCGGGTGTCCATCCCGGAGGGCTTCCACCTCTACGTGTGCCCCGGCACCTGCCTGAAGCTGACGCCGCTGGCGGAAACCGCGCGCGAGGTGCGGTTGAGCGCGCGCCCGGACTTCAAGCTGGGCCGTGACGACGAGGAGGCCGACTACCTCGCCGTCTTCTGGCCGCTGAACAAGAAGAACCGCGAGCGCTCCTGCACCATCAGCCGCGTCCACATCGTGTTTGAACGCGAAGGCACCAAGCTCACCCTGCGTGACCAGTCCAAGTATCCCGGCGCAACGTGGAACGAGGAGCCGGTGCCGCAGGACGAGGCGTTCCCGTTCGACTCGCCGGGCGAGCTGAAGATCGGCGACGGCTCCCTGCTGGAAGTCTTCCCCGTCACCAACGCGCCGGCCATCCGCCCGCCGACCATCGTCAACGAGGGCAAGTGGCGCGGCCCCGCCCCGCCGCGCAAGCCGCCGCAGATTCCCGGCGCGGTGCGGTTCCGGCCGCTGGCCACGCAGCCGCCGCCCTGGGACGCCGTCTGGGTGTTCACCGAGGCGACGTTCGGCTCGGAGGGGACCAACGCCCTCCTGCTCGAACTGCCCGGCGTGCAGCCGGAGCACGGCTGTTTCCACTACTACCGGGGCTGCTTCTGGGTGCGCTCCGCCGGCCCCGATGCGCCGGTGCTGGTGAACGACCGCCTGTGCGAGGCCGGCCAGATCGTCCCGCTGGCGACTTACCAGGTCATTCAAATCGGAGAGGAGCGCTACCGCGTGGAAGTCAGCTAGCAGACTTGCCCGCGCCCTGGCCCGGTGTCACCCTGCGGCATCCGAAGATGAAGGCAGTCCGTCAGTCCCCGTGCGGCGATACCTGCGGGCGGAGGCTTGGCCGCGTGCATCCCGACCACCCCGCGCCATGAGCCAGGACAAGCGCCCTACCAAGAAGACTTCCCACGGCCTGGCCGGGCTGCGCGAGTTCCCGACCATCAACCCGAACGTCTCGAAGGGTTTCGCCAAGGGGCAGAAGGTCTTCCAGAACCGCTTCACGCTCCGCAAGGAAATCGGCCGCGGCGCGATGGGCGTGGTCTGGCTCGCGCACGACGAGGTGCTGGGCGAGGACTTCGCGCTGAAATTCCTCCCCGACCTCGTGGTGTCCGACATGGTCGCGCTCCGCGAGCTGCTCAACGAGACGCGGCGGTGCATGGCCCTCACACACCATCACATCGTCAAGGTCTATGACCTGCTCTCGGAACAGGAAGCGGACCTCGCGGCCATCAAGATGGAATACGTGGACGGGGCGACTTTGAGCGCCCGCCGCATCGAGCAGCCGGGCGAAGTCTTCTCCGCGCCCGCCTTGGAGCCGTTCCTCGGCCATCTCTGTGACGCGCTCGACTACGCGCACAACAAGGCCGGCATCGTCCACCGCGACCTCAAGCCCTCCAACCTCCTCGTCAACAGCCGGGGCGAGCTGAAGCTCGCGGACTTCGGCGTCGCCCGGAACTTGGCCGACGCCATGACGCGGCTGACGCGCGGGCCGATGTCCGCCAGCGGCACGCTGCCCTACATGAGCCTCCAGCAGCTCATGGGCAAGCGGCCCACCGCGCTCGACGATGTCTATGGGCTGGGGGCCACCATCTTCGAGCTGCTCACCAGCACGCCGCCCTACTACAGCGGCGACATCTCGCTGCAAATCCAGCACGTCACCGTCTGCTCCATCGCGGAGCGCCGCGCGGAGTTTGGCATCGAAGCCGAGCCGATCTCGCCGCGCTGGGAGGAGGTCATCGCCGCCTGCCTGAACAAGGACCCCGCCAAGCGCCCGCAAGGCGCGAAGGAAGTCTTCCGCCAGCTCACCGACAAGTCGCCGGTCGTGAGCGCACCCCGGCCCGAGATGACAGTGGCCGAGCTGGAGCGCGCCGCGCGCGAGGCCGAAACGGCGGCCCAGGTGGCCGAGTTGGAGCAGCGCATGGCTTCGGCCAAGAGCGGTCCCTTGGCCGGCCGCACGGAACTCATCGCCCTGGCGGACACCGCCATCGGCACCGCGAAAACCCGCGCGCGCTTTTTGGAGCCGTTTCCCCAGCGCGTCGAGCAGGCGCGCACCCGCGAGCACCTCGAGGCCCTGGAGCGCGAGCTGGACCTCGAGGCCGGCCGGTTCACCCTGCGCCCGGAGACGCAGGCGCGGCTCAAATCCCTGCTGCTGGACGCGCAGACACGCGTCCTCGTGGCGGAGGATGTCCTGCGCAACGCCGCCAAGCCGCGTCTCGCGCAGGCGCGCACGCCGGAGGATGTGCGCGCGCTGCGGGCCTTGCTCGACGAGCCGGACCACCAGGCGTTGCTGGAGGGAAACCCCTCGCTGGCCGGTGGCCTCGACGCGTTGCCCGGCCTCCTTGAGCAAGCC
>JBJTAU010000526.1:0-4114 GCA_046090965.1 Limisphaerales bacterium
GGCCAGCGTTACGCGCTCGGGCCCACCACCCCGCCGCCGCACGCCGGGCCGTTGGAGGAGCGCGGTGAGTTGCCCGAGTCCTACGCCACCGCGCGGCTCTGGCTCGCGGCGCGCGACCCGCAATGGCTTTACGCGCACTGGGACCTGAGCAGCGAGCAGCAGCGCAATTACAACGCGGAGTCGGATGATGGCCATCTGCTTGTCCGCGTTTTCGAAAAGGAAATCCTCGGCGAGCCGCTGGTCACGCAGCACGTCCATCCCGAGTCGCGCAACTGGTTCATCCACGTCGGGCGCGGCGGGACAAAGTTCGTCGCGCAGCTCGGCTATTTCGACCGCAAGGAGCGCTGGCAGACCATCGCGGTTTCCGCCGCCGCCGTTACGCCGCCGGACCATCAGTCCGATGACACCAGCGCGGACTTCGCCACGCTGCCGGTGGGGGTGCCCTTCGACCAAATCGTCGAGATAGTGAAGACGGTCGTGAGCCCGAACGTGCCGCTCATGGAAGCGCTGGCTCAGTTGCGCGAGATGGGCCATCCGAACCTGCCGACGGCCGACGCCTTCGCACCGCGGCCCCCGGAGCCGGCGGCAAAGGCAGAGAAATCCGCGAAGGCCGCGCCCGTCGAGGCCGCCGGTCCTGCGCCCGCGTCAGTGTGGACGCCCGCGCAGGCCAAGGCGCTCTCCGAAGTCGTCACGATGGACGAAGTGCGCCGCGTGTGGATCGGCTCGCTGGAAATCACCGAACTCGTCCGCCGCCAGATGGTGAAGCAACTTTCTGAAGAGTCGGCCGCGCAACTCGCCGCCGGGCAAGGTTCACTCGGCCTTGGTTCGCCCAGCAGTCCGTTTGGCGCGCTGGGAAGCCTGCCGGGACCAATCGGTGGCGGGGAGCAAGCACGCGGCTTTTAGTTCAACGTCAACGCCGAGCTGATCATCTACGGCGCGACCGAGCCGGACGCGGCTGTGACCATCGGCGGGCGGCGGATTCGCCTGCGGCCGGATGGCACGTTCAGCTATCGCTTCGCGATGCCGGACGGGACATTTGACCTGCCCGCCATTGCCACGAGCGCCGCGGGCGATGACTCCCGCGCCGCCGAGTTGCGGTTCCGTCGCCAGACCGCCTACCACGGCGACGTGGGCGCGCACCCACAGGATCAGGCGCTCCGGCCGCCCACGCCTGACGCAGTGGGCTGAGGTTTCCTCTTTTCGCCCCGCCCGGTTTCCCGCAACCTCGCCGCTGTCGCCACCGACAGCCCATGCGACTGTTTGCCAGAATTGCCGAACTGATCCGCGGTCGCCGCCAGCAACAGGCGCAGCAGACCAAGCGCGCCTACCGTCTGAGCCTCTACATAGGCGAAGCCAACGGCGTTGAAGGACCGGATCGCGCCTTCCGCCCCAACCGGCAGCGCCAGCACAGCAAGGGCGCGAAGCGCCAGGACAATGCCTGAACCGGCCGACCGCACATGAAACTTCCCCGCCTACTACTCGCGCTCACCTTGGCCACCGGTTCGCTCCGCGCCGCTGAGTTGGTGGAGGACTGGCCGCAATTCCTTGGCCCCCGTGGTGACAACACCTCGCGTGAGACCGGCCTGCTGGACAAGTTTCCGAAGGCCGGTCCGCCCGTCGTCTGGCAGCGCGACATCGGCACGGGCTACAGTGCCCCGAGCATCCGCGCCGAACTGCTGGTGCTGCACCATCGCGTGAAGGACGAGGAGGTCGTCGAGGCGATGCACCCGGCGACCGGCAAGCCCGCGTGGCGCTACGCCTACCCGAGCCGCTATCAAGACCCATACGGCTACAACAACGGCCCGCGTTGCTCGCCCCTGCTTACTGCTGACCGGTGTTTCACCTACGGCGCGGAGGGCAAACTGCTTTGCCTCGAGCTCGCCACCGGCCAGCTCGTCTGGCAACGCGACACGGCGAAAGACTTCAACGTGCCCGAGGCTTTCTTCGGCGTCGGTTCCACGCCGATCCTGGAAGATGGCAAGCTCATCGTCATGGTTGGCGGCCAGCCCAACGCGGGGATGGTCGCCTTCGACGCCAAGACCGGGAAGACGCTCTGGCAAAGCGTGGGCAAGGCCAACTGGACCGGCGTCACCACGCTGGGCTGGCGCGCGGAAGCGCCTTACGAGTGGACCGGTCATGAGAAGCTCGCGAGCTACGCCTCACCCGTGGCCGCGACGATTCATGGACAGCGGCACATCTTTTGTCTCATGCGCCAGGGGCTTTGCTCGGTGAACCCGACCAACGGCGCGGTCAACTTCAGCCGCTGGTTCCAATCGCAGGCCAACGACTCCGTGAACGCGATGAACCCCGTGGTGCAGGGCGACAGCGTGCTCATCTCCGCCGCCTACTACCGCAGCGGTGCGGCGTTGCTGCGCGTGAAGCCGGACGGCAAGTCCTTCGAGGAAGTCTGGAAAGACCCGGTGCGGCATCCCTTTGACGCCGCTGACCGCGATCCAGAGACGGGTCGCTGGAAAGTGCCCGCCCTCGAACTGCATTGGAACACGCCCATCCTGTTGGACGGTCACCTCTACGCCTTCAGCGGGCGTGACGAGCCGGACGCGACGTTCCGCTGCGTGGAGTTTAAGACGGGCAAGGTCGCGTGGAGCCGCGACGAGCGCTGGCAGAAGCACCCGCCGCACGGCACGCAGTTCCCGGTTTATGGCCGCGGCTCGGCGATTCTTGCGGACGGAAAACTCTTCGTGCTTGGCGAAGCAGGCTTGCTCGGGATTTTCAAACCTAATGCAAAACAGCCCGAGGAACTTTCGCGCTGGCAAGCCCCGATGCTCGGCTACCCGACGTGGTCCGCGCCGATTCTCTCCAGCAAGCGCCTCTACCTCCGCAGCGAGGACAAGCTGGTCTGCCTGAACGTCGCGAAGTGACGCGCGCCTCCTCCGCGCGGATTTCCAAGTTGCAGTCGCGGGAGCGCTTTCCCAAGATGCCCGCACAAGCATGAGTCACTTCTTCTACATCCTGCTCGTTGGCCTGCCGGTGTATCTCGTGATGGTCATCTTGGGCCGCCAGCTGCGGCGGCGGCGGAACGTGACGATGGGGGCGGCCTACCACCTGATCTGCGTCGCCAACGCGATGCTGGCTGTCTCCTACTTCATTTTCGATGTGGGCATTCCGGAGCAGCGCGACAAGCACCGGGTGATCATGGCGGCGGCGTTCATGATGGACTCGTTACTCCTGCTGACGCTGTTCAATCGGCTCTACTGGGAGGGCTATTTCGCCAAGAAACGCAACATGGTGGTGCCGCGCTTCTTTACGCACGCCACGCGGCTCATCGGCATCACGGCGGCGGCGGTGCTCATCCTCCAGTTCGTCTTCGACGTCCACGTCCCCGGCCTCATCGCCAGCATCGGCGGCCTCGGCCTCGCGGTCGGCTTGGCGCTGCGCCCGGTCATTTCAAACCTCGCCCGCCGGCCTGACCATCCAGCTTGGCAAGCCGCTCAAGCTGGGCGACTGGCTCTACATTGACAACCGCCTCTTCGAGGTCATGGAACTCAATTGGCGCACCACCCGCTTGCGGTCCATTGACCACACCTACATCGAGATCCCCAACGTGGACCTGGTCAACGTCCACCTGCAGAATTACAGCTACCCCACCCCGCACCACGCCATCCGCATCTCCGTGCCCGTGGAATACGAGGCGCCACCCAACAAGGTCCGCCGCATTCTCCTGCGCGCCACGGCCGACGTGGCCGGCGTCCTCAAGGAACCTGCCCCCGAGGTCTATCTCAAGGAGTTCGCCGATAGCACCATCAACTCCGAAATCCGCGTCTGGATCGAGAAGGACGCCGAGCAGGACCGCATCGCCGACGGCATCCGCACCAACGCCTGGTATGAACTACGCCGCGAGGGTCTGACCATGCCCTTCCCGCAGCGCGTGGTGCAATCCCTCCGCCCGAAGGACGATTCCGACACGCAGGCCCGGCACATTGCCGACATCCTCGGCCGCAACATGATCTTCGGCATCCTCAGCGATACCCAGCGCCAGAAGCTCGTGCTGGGCGCCAAGAAGCAACTCTTCGGCGAGGGGGAGCGCATCTTCCGTCAGGGCGAGGAAGGCGGCTCGCTCTTCGTGATCGTGGAAGGCGAGGCCGACGTTTACGTG
>JBJTAU010000527.1:0-2954 GCA_046090965.1 Limisphaerales bacterium
TTTACTCCGGTGATCAACGCTCCATATCCTGCCTGCCACTGCTGCACGGCATCGTTTTGATGAAGCGGACCCAGCCCTCCGAGCGCGCGGACTACGCGGGCAGTGCCGTAGGTGGAGTTGCTTTCCTGAGGTGCGTGTTGGTTGCCAAACCACACGCACCTCAGGAAAGCAACTCCACCTACGGCACTGCCCGCGTAGTGCGCGCGCTCGGATGGCTGGGTCCGCTTCATCAAAACGATTCCGTGCAGCAGTGGCAGGCAGGATATGGAGCGTTGATCACCGGAGTAAATCCAGACGGCGGCTGGGGCGGAGCACCGGGCTGCCCCCCGTCGGTGGATGAAACAGCCCTAGCGGTCGAGACGCTTGCTACCAGCGCAAGGCGACCGCAGGGCGAGTTCGCCACGACTCTGAAATGGGGCAGCGACTGGCTCCTCCGCCGCGTCGAGGACGGCACCTGGACGCAGCCTGCGCCCATTGGCTTCTACTTCGCCAAGCTGTGGTATTACGAGCGGCTGTATCCGATGGTCTTCACCGTCGCCGCGCTCGAAGCCGTCGCGCGGCTGGAAGCTACGGAGAAGTAGGACAGGCGTCCCGCCTGTCATCCATTAACCTCTGCGAGCAGCCTTCGCAGATGTGGCCATGAGTTCAAGCAGCCCATTTCCCGCGTCAGCGGTTCGTTCGGTGCCTGGAATTCCCGACTGCGAAAGCAGGAAGCCGGTCGCCGTGATTCGTGGCCTGTTGGCAACAAGCCCGCCGCAGTGTCAGATGGATGACAGGCGGGACGCCTGTCCTACTGCATCTCCTCCACCACCTTGCGCGCGACGGCGTGGATGATGCCGCGCTCGCCGGCGTGGTCCACGGTGAAGGTCACGAGGACGTACTTCCGGCCATCGGCGAGTTCCACATACGCGCAGTCGTGCCGCGTCTGGCTGGTCCAGCCGGCCTTCGACCACAGCTTCGCGCCCTCGGGCAGCGCGGAGCCGGTGAACTTGCTCTGGCTATCGGCGTCCTTCTCCTTGCTGAACGGGTCGCGCTTGAGCAGCGCCATCATCTCGCCGCTGCGCTTGGTCGAGACACATTTGCTCGTGACGATCTCGGTCATGAGCCGCGCGGTGTCGTCGGTGGTGAGCATGTTGCGCTTCGGCTCGAAGAGCTTGATCGCCTGCGTCTCGCGACCATACGGCCCTTCGCACCAGGGCTTCTTGTTCGCGTTCACGCCCGTGTAACCGAGCGAGGTGAAGTGGCGGTTCACGGCGTTGCGCTTATCGAACCACTCCTTGATGTCCGCGTCAGACAGTTCCGGCCCGCTGGTCGTGCCGGTGAGCAGGTCAATGACGTAGTGCGTCGCCTCGTTGTAGCTGTGGACAATCATGTCGCTCATCGCGCGGCGCAGTTCGGGTGTGTCGGTGAGCTTGGCGTCCTCCATCCAGCGGTGCGCGGCGGCGAGGTAGAAAAGCTTTATGACGCTGGCGGGGTAAATCTTGTCGCCGCCGCGATGGCTGCCACGCGCGGGCTTAGCCGGATCGCGCAAGTCCACGAGCGTGACGGCGATTTGGTTCGACTGTAGTTTGGGGAACTGCTTCCGCGCCTCAGCCACGGCGCTGTCCACGACGGCCTGCAAACGCGGCGCGATCGGGGCGAAGTCGGTAGGAGCTTGGGCGCTGGCGCGTGGCACGGCGAAGACGAATAGCACGGCGGCGAGGAGAAGTTGAGCGCGGAGGAGGAGTTTCATGCGATGGAGTAAAGCGGTCGGAGCGGAAGCACGCAACCCGGCGCCGGCTCACGGGCGGAACTTTTTCCATTCGTCCGGCCTCCAGCCTTGACCGTCTCTCTCGCCCTCTGTTGAACTGCTCGCGACAACTCCTTGCTCATGTCCATTGGTCTTCTTGCCGCCGCGAGTGAAGTCAGCCTGTGGCCCCTGGCCGTGCTGGTGATCTCGGTCGCGTTCGTCGTGGTGCTCATCTCGGTGGTGCGCGCCCACGCGTTCCTCGCACTCATTCTTGCGGCGATTCTCGCGGGCTTGATGGCGGAGCAATTGCCCGGCGCGAAAGCCCGCGTGCCCAAGCCGGATTCACCTGTCGTTTCCCCGGACGGCAAGGCACTGCGCAACCATTGGGTGCAGGCCGTCGAGCTGACGAGCATCGAGTTCGGCCGCACGGCGGGCGGCATCGCGATCGTCATCGGGCTCGCGACGATCATCAGCATGTGCCTGATGGAGAGCGGTGCGGCGGACAAGGTGGTGCGGCGGTTCATTGCGTTCTTCGGCGAGAAGAACGCCGGCGTGGCGCTGCTCCTGAGCACCTACGTCCTCTCGGTGCCCATCTTTTTCGACACGATGTTCATGTTGATGGTGCCGCTGGCGCGGGCGTTGCGGCTGCGCACGGGGAAGGATTACTTGCTTTACGTCATGGCCGTGTGCTGCGGCGGCGTCATCACGCATTCAATGACGGTGCCGCATCCCGGTCCGCTGGCGATGGTGGACAACCTGAAGATTGATGTGGGCGTGTCCATCCTTGCGGGCATCCTTGTGGGGCTGTTTCCGCTGGCCGTCGGGTGGTTCGTCTGCAAGTGGCTCAACGCCCGCATGGACATCCCGATGCGTGAGACGCCCGGCACGACGCTCGCCGAGTTGCGTTCGATCGTGGACAAGCCGGAGTCTGAATTGCCCTCGTTCTTCTGGTCCATCACACCGGTCATCCTGCCGATCTTCCTCATCAGCCTCTCGTCGTTCATGGTCATCGGGAAAGGCAACGACGCGTTCGTCAAGCTGTTCGGCGGCAAGGAAGCCTTCGCATCCGCGTTTGCGGCGATCGAGTTCATCGGCAACAAAAACGTCGCGCTGCTCATCGGCACGCTGGTCTCGATGTTTGTG
Organism: Limisphaerales bacterium; assembly: GCA_046090965.1. Lineage (GTDB taxonomy): Bacteria > Verrucomicrobiota > Verrucomicrobiia > Limisphaerales > SXTU01 > SXTU01. The sequence goes on from JBJTAU010000527.1 coordinate 2,873, forward strand.
CTCGCTCGGCAGAAGGGCTACAACGTCGCGAAGATCTGCGAACTGATCGGCCCGCCGCTGGAAACTTCCGGCACCATCATCC
>JBJTAU010000528.1:0-3107 GCA_046090965.1 Limisphaerales bacterium
CTCGTGGGTGAAGGGCAGCGGCAAAAAGCTCTGGGGCATCGAACCGGACGCGCTCAAGGGCAAGCTGCCGAAGTTCATGCCCGACGTGCCCGAGATCCGCGAGGACGTGGCGGACTATCTTGGCGAGTGCCAGGCGGTGGACGCCTACGTCGGCGTGCTGCTCAAGAAGCTGGAAGAGTCCGGCGAGTTGGAGAAAACCGTCATCGTCCTCAGCGGCGACCACGGGATGCCCGGGGTGACCAGCGGCAAGTGCAACCTCTACGACCACGGCACGGCGGTGACGCTCGCCATCCGTTACCCCGGCAGCAAACCCGGCCGGGTGCTCGACGACCTCGCACGCCTTCCCGACCTCTGCCCTACGTTCCTCGAAATCGGCGGCGTGAAATCGCCGGAGAACCTCTACGGCAAAAGCCTTCTCCCCTTGCTCAAGTCGGACAAGGCCGGCCTCGTGGACCCGGCGCGCAACTGGTCCGTCTCCGGCCGCGAGCGGCACGTAGGCATCGCGCGCGAGGGCAACCTGCCGTTTCCGATGCGCTCCCTGCGCACGCCGGACTTCCTCTACATCCGCAACTTCGCGCCCGACCGCTGGCCGATGGGCGCGCCCTACAGTGCAGCGGAGAGCACGCCGGACTTGAAAGACGTGGGGAACAACACGCGCGCCGCATTCCCCGACATGGACGCCAGCCCGACGAAGACCTGGCTCATCGCACATCAGCACGACGCGCAGTGGAAATGGCACTTCGATCTTGCCTTCGCGAAACGTCCCGCCGAGGAACTTTACGACCTGAAGAACGACCCCGACCAGGTGAAGAACCTCGCCGCCGATCCGGCCTACGCCGCGCAGAAGCGCGAGCTGTCCGAGCGCCTGATGAAGCTGCTCAAGGACGCGAACGACCCGCGCGTGACCGGCGACGGCAAGACCTTCGATCAGCCGCCCTTCAGCGACCCGGAGCAGGTCGGTGGCGGCAAGGGGAAGAAGAAGAACGCGAATTGACCCGGTGGAAAATGGTCGGGACGGTGAGATTTGAACTCACGACCTTCTGAACCCCATTCAGACGCGCTACCAAGCTACGCTACGTCCCGAACCATTTCGCCCCGCCGCAAGCGACAAGGCGGGCGCATACTAGGAGCCGTCCACGTGCTTTCAACCCCTATTTCTGCCGCTCGCCAACTGCTCCGCGCCGCGTAACCTCGCGTCGTGAACCGCGCCTCGGCACTCGCCGCCTTGCTGGACCAGCCCACGCGCTGGGATGTGCTCGTCATCGGCGGCGGCGCGAGCGGGTTGGGCGTGGCGGTGGACGCGGCGGCGCGCGGGCTGAAGACAGCGCTCGTCGAGCAGCATGACTTCGCCAAGGGCACTTCCAGCCGGAGCACGAAGCTGATTCACGGCGGCTTCCGTTACTTGAAGCAGGGCAACATCGGGCTCGTGCGTGAGTCACTGCGCGAACGCGGTCTGCTGCGGCGCAACGCGCCGCATCTCGTGCACCCGTTGAACTTCGTCGTGCCTTGCTACCACTGGTGGGAAGCGCCCTACTACGGCAACGGGTTGAAGCTCTACGACTGGTTCGCGGGCGAACTCGGCCTGCAACCCTCGCACCACCTGTCCTCGGAGAAGGCCCTCGAGGCGCTTCCCAATGTTCGCCGGGCTGGCCTGCGCGGCGGCATCCGCTACCAAGACGGCCAGTTCGACGACGCCCGCCTCGCTGTCGCGCTCGCACAGACTGCGACCGACCTCGGCGCGAGCGTGGTGAACTATGTCCGCGTCGCGTCGTTCATCAAACAGGACGGCCGCGTGGCCGGCGCGCAGGTGTGCGACGTCGAGTCCGGCCGGGAATTTCCCCTGCACGCCCGCGTGGTCATCAACGCCACGGGCATCTTCACTGACACCGTCCGGCGCATGGACGAAGCGGGGGCGCCGTCCGTCATCGCCGCCAGCCAGGGCGTTCACTTGGTGCTCCCCCGCCAATTCCTCGGTGCCAACTCCGCGCTCATGGTCCCGCGCACGGACGATGGCCGCGTGCTCTTCATCATCCCGTGGCACGACCGCGTGCTGGTGGGCACGACCGATACGCCCGTGACTGAGACTTCGCTGGAGCCGCGGCCGCTCGTGGCGGAAATCGAGTTCCTCCTCACCCAGGCCGCGAAGTATCTCACGAAGGCCCCGACCGTTGGTGATATTCTGAGCGTCACCGCGGGTCTGCGTCCGCTCGTGCATCTGCCCGGCGCGAAGTCCACCGCCGCCCTGCCGCGCGACCACGTCGTGCTCGTTTCGCCCGGCGGCCTGGTCACCCTTACCGGCGGCAAGTGGACGACTTACCGCAAGATGGCGGAAGACGCCGTGGACAAGGCCATCGAAGTCGCCAGCCTGACACGGAAACCCTGCGTCACCGAGCAGCTTGCCCTGGCCGACCCGCGCCCGCGCAGCGGCCAATCCGCTACCGAAACCATGCTGCGTTCGGGTGGAGCTGCGTCGCTCGAACGGCGTCTGCATCCTGACCTGCCACTCACCACTGATGACGTGCTACACGCGGCGCGGCACGAGATGGCGCGCACCGTCGAGGATGTGCTGGCGCGGCGTTCGCGTTGCCTGCTGCTGGACGCGCGATCGGCGGCGGAAGCCGCGCCCGCCGTGGCGGCCCTGCTGTCGAAGGAGTTCGGTCGCGGCCCGGTGTGGGAAGCGGAGCAAGTCGCGTTGTTCCGCGAACTGGCGAAGGGCTACCTGCCTCCCTGATTCGTGCCGGCGCTTGGAAGCCGCAGTGTCGGGGGAAAGGGAAGACCCGGCCGCGGGGGGACAGAGAAGCGCGGCCGGGTGCCGGGCTGGCCGCCCAGCGAGGCTCGCTCGCTCACTGGCGAGCGATAATGCCGTCTTCCAGCCAGCCGAGCCGGCCGGCGAGAACGCCCTGCGCGAGCTTGTAGCCCGCGCGGTCGGCGTTGCGGCGGAGGCCGTCGAAGTGCCGCGCCACGCGGAGGCGAGCTTGCTGCGCGAAGCAATCCACGAGTTGGAGCAACGACTCTTTTTCCTCCAGCGACTTGGCGTCCTTCAACATCGCCTGCGCGCGCGCGCAGGCGGCGGTCAGCGCGAAGAGTTCCGTGCCGATGTCCACGAA
>JBJTAU010000529.1:0-10978 GCA_046090965.1 Limisphaerales bacterium
GATGACGACCTTGAGCGTGGTCTGCACACCATGGTGGAGCCGCATCTCAACGTCGTGATCGCCGACGCCCTTGATGGGCTTCTCAATGTGAATCTTGCGCTTGTCGAGCGCGACGTCGAACTGCTTCTTGAGTTCGTCGGCGATGGTGCCGTTGGTGACGCTGCCGAACATCTTGCCGTCGTGACCGGTTGTCACGGCGATGGTTAGGGTCATCTTGCCGAGGCTCTTGGCCAGCTCGGTCATCGCGTTGAGCTCGTGGGCCTCGCGCTCGGCTCGGCGCTTCTGGAGGGCTTCGAGGCGCTTCTTGTTGCCTTCCGAGAGGGGGATGGCCAGCCGGTGGGGAAGCAGGTAGTTGCGGGCGTAGCCGGGATTGACCTTCACTTGGTCGGATTCCGCGCCAAGGCCGATGATGGGGTGGGTGAGGATGACTTCAACTTTGGCCATAAAATCTGTTTCGAGTTTGGAGTTTTGCGTTGCGCGTCAAGGCGCGCTCAGAAGGGAACGTCGTCGCCATGGGGCGGCTCGTCTGCGCCGGGTTCGGCGGGCGGTGCGCCGGCGGCAGGACGAGCCGGACGTGCGGCGGGCGCGGGCGAACCTGGCGCTCCACCGCCACCAGCGGCGTCGCGATTACCGCTGTCCAGGAAGGAGAAGGATTCGAGAACGACGCCGAGGCGGCTGCGCTTCTGGCCGGTCTGCTGGGCGTCCCACTGGTCAAGCTTGAGGCGGCCCTCGACGAGGACGGGGCGGCCCTTGCGGAGATATTGGCCGATGACCTCAGCCTGCTTCCCGAAGGCATCCACGTCCACGAAGGTGACTTCCTCGCGCTTCTGGCCGTCCTCCGCGGTCCAGTTGCGGTTGATGGCGAGGCCGAACTTCGCGATGGCCGTTCCCTTGGGGGTGTAGCGCAACTCGGGGTCGCGCGTCAGGTTCCCGGCAAGGATGACTTTGTTGAAGTTGGCCATGGGCGGAGGCGGAGGCGGTTATTCCTTGGCGGCGACGGGAGTGGGCGCGCTCGTGAACGAGACGCGGAACACGTCCTGGCTCAGGGCGAACTTCGCGCGCAACGGCGCGAGGGCGGCGGGCGCGGCCTCGAAGATGACGTTCACATAGAAGCCGGAGGAGTGCTTCTTGTCGGCGACGCGCGCGAAGGGGCGCTTGTCCATCTTTTGGACGGTTTCGACTTTGCCGCCGGCGGCGCCGATTTCCGAGCGCACCTTCTCGATGAGCTCGGTCACGCCTTCTTCTTTGCCCGCAGTATTCAAGATGAACAGGCCTTCGTAACGATTCACGGTTTGTCTTTCTGCTGGGGCCGGCTCACGACCGGCCCGTTAAACTGACTCATTGCCTTCTGGATGCCGGCTCCGAGCCATCACCCGATTTGTTCCCCCGCTTTCGCGAGCACCTGCTCGAACAAGTCCTGCTCGTCCGCACCAAATTTGCCGAGCACATGCCCGGTGATTTCCCGCACCGCCGGATCGCGCCGGCCGATGCCGATCCGCAACCGCGGATACTCGCGCGTGGCGAGATGCTGCTCCACGGATTCGAGTCCGTGATGCCCGCCGCTGCTACCACCGGGCCGCAGCCGGATTTCCCCGAGGGGCAAATCCGCATCGTCCACCGCCACCAGCACCTGCGCCGGGGGCACGCGGTAAAAACCGCTGACCGCGCCGACCGCTTCGCCGCTCAAATTCATGAACGTCTGCGGCTGCACCAGCAGCACGCGGCGTCCGTCGCACTCGGCCCTCGCCAGCCGCGACTGGAACTTGCGTTCCACTTCCCAGTTCGCCCGCCACTGCTGCGCCAACCGCTCGACCAGCAGGAACCCGGCGTTGTGGCGCGTCTGGGCGTAATCGGCACCCGGATTGCCCAACCCCACGATGAGATACAAGTTCTCCATGCGCGGGGACGGGCGCTGCGCCCGAAACTACGTCTTCTTCTCGGCGGGCTTCTTTTCTTCAGCCTTCTTGTCGCCTTCCTTCGCCGGAGCAGCGGCGGCGCCTTCCTTGCCCTCTTCTTTCTTCTCTTTGATCATCTCGGGCTGAGCCGGGGCGTCGGCGGCGGCTGCGGTGGCGGCCGCTTCCTGCGCCTCGGTGACCGGGGCGGCGACGGCGAGAACGGTGAGTTCCTTGTGACCGAGAATCTCGCAGCCGGCCGGTGGGGCGATGTCGCCAAGGTGAATGGCCTTGCCGATGTCCAAGTTCGTCACATCCACGGAGATGACCTCAGGCAAATCTTTTGGCAGGGCCCGGACCTTCAGGCGGAACATGACGTGTTCGAGCACGCCGCCGCCGGTCTTCACGCCCACGGCCTCGCCGACGGACTCGACGGGCACGTTGATCGTGACCTTCTCAGTCGGGGCCACCTCGTGGAAGTCCACGTGGAGGATGTGCCCGGAAACGGGGTGGTGCTGAATCTCCTGCACGAGCGCGAGGCGCTGCGGCCGCTGGTCACCCTTCACCGCGAGGTCCACAAGGATGTTCTCGCTGGCGTGGTGGGCCAGGGCGTCGCCGAACTCACGGGAGTTGAGTTCGAGATTCTGCGGCGGCGCAAGGCGGCCATAGATGACCGCGGGGATGACACCGGTGGAGCGAAGTTTCTTAACGGCGGCGTGCTTCACCGCCGTGCGCGCCTGCGCATTCATGGCAACTGATTTCATGTCAATTCTACTTCGGAACGGCGCGCTGATTCATTCAGCTCGTCCGTCCGCCCTTAAATTCAAAGAGCGAGGTCACCGACGAATTGCTGTGAATTCGTTTGATGGCTTCGCCCAGCAAACCCGCCACGGACAGTGTCTTGATCGGCACCCTGTCCAGGGCGGGGCGGAGAACCGTATCAGTCGTGATGAGTTCGTCAATCTTTGAATTTCGCAGCCGGTCTATGCCCATCGGATTGAGGATGGCGTGCGAGACGCAGGCGTAAATCTTCCTGGCCCCCTTGCGTTTCAAGAGCTTCGCCGCCGAGGTCAGCGTGCCCGCCGTCTCGGTCAGGTCATCCACGAGCAGGATGTTCCGGCCACGGATTTCGCCGATGACCGCCATGGACTCGACCTCGGTCGCGCTCTTGCGGCGCTTTGCCACGATCGCCAGTCCGCCGCCGAGCACTTCTGAGTAGGCATGCGCCATCTTCAAGCCGCCCACATCCGGGCTGACCACGACGAGATCCGACAGGTTTAGAGACTTGATGTAGTCATACATCACCGGCGCGGCGTAAAGGTGGTCCACCGGGATGTCGAAGAAGCCTTGGATCTGTTGCGCGTGCAGGTCCATCGTGAGCAGGCGGTTCGCACCGGCGGCAACGATGAGATTGGCGACGAGCTTGGCAGTGATGGGCACGCGGGGCTGGTCCGTGCGGTCCTGACGCGCGTAGCCGTAGAAGGGCATCACGGCGGTGATGCGCTTGGCGCTGGCCCGGCGCAACGCGTCAATCATGATGAACATCTCCATCAGATTGTGGTTCGTCGGCGGACTGGTGGATTGCACCACGAACACGTCCTCGCCGCGCACGTTCTCATCAATCTTCACGAACGTCTCGCCATCGGGGAAGGCGTCCACGGTGCATGCGCCCAACGGCATGTTGATGGAGTCGCAAATCGCCTGCGCGAGCGGCCGGTTGGAAGTGCCGGAGAAGATTTTCACGAGTGCGCGGTGCGGGTTTGGGTTTGGTGGAAGAAAAAACCGCCTCTGCGGCGGCAAAATTGTGGGCGGACTGTAACAACGAGGTCATGAGTGGCAAGCCCGAAGCCAGCGGCGGATAGCTGGCACTTTCGGCACGAAATTCTTCCAACGAGAGCGACTGGCCAGGCAGGTTGTAGCTGGGCGGGCCGCGCGGTTCTTGACCTGCCTCGCCTGCGGCCTATCCTCCCGCGCCATGGATACGAAACGTCGTTGCCTTCTGGCCACCATCGTGCTGGTCGCCGTCTGCTCGCAAGCCGGGGCCGCGCCAGAGCTGGTGAATGCCATCGTCGCCATCGTCAACGAGACGGTTATCACCGAAAAGGAGGCGCGGCAGTTCATCGAGCCGGCCATTGTCGCGTTGGAGCGCCAGCCCGGCATCACCCGCCAGACCTACAGCGAGCGGGCGATGGAGATTTACAAGGACGGCCTGAGCCAGCTCGTGGAGCGGCAGCTCACGCTGGATGACTTTAAGTCCGCCGGCTACAGCTTCCCGGAGAGCATCATCGAGGACTTCGTGCAGGAGCGCATCCGCGAGCGCTACGGTGACCGCGTGAAGCTCATCAAGACCCTCGAGGCGCAGAACATGACCTACGAGCAGTTCCGCACGGACATCCGCGAGCAGTTCATCGTCGAGCAGATGAACCTCAAGAACGTTTCCTCGGCGGTCATCATCTCGCCGTTCAAGATCGAGACCTACTACAAGGAGCACCCGGAGGAATTCAAGCTGCAGGACCAGGTGCGCCTGCGGATGATCGAGCTGCGCAAGCCCAACGGCGGCGATCCTGCGGCCGTGCTCGGCCGGGCGCGTGAGATCGAGGGGATCCTCGCCAAGGGCACTCCCTTCGCCGAGATGGCCAAGACCTACTCGGAAGGCTCGCAGAAGTCCGAAGGCGGCGACCTCGGCTGGGTGAACCGTTCGGTGCTGCGCAAGGAATTCGCTGCGGCGGTGGCGAACCTCAAGCCCGGCCAGCGCACCGGGGTGATTGACCAGCCGGACGCCTGCTTCCTCCTCCAGCTCGAAGAGGTCAAGGCGGCCCAGCTCCGGCCGTTGAGCGAGGTGCGTGAAGAGATCGAGAAGACCCTGCTCAACCAGGAGCGCGCGCGGTTGCAGAAGAAATACGTCGAGCGGCTGAAGAAGAAGTCGTTCGTCCGCTACTTCTGAGCCGGCGGGACTTCGCCCCCGCGCTCACACCAACGGGAGCAGCCTGGCCAGCAACATGACCACGCCCAGGCCGACCACGCCCATGATGCTCAACATCACGGTGAACGTGCTGAGGCACTCCTTCTCGGTGAAGCCGCTCATCTTGCAGATCACCCAGAAGCCGCTGTCGTTCATCCACGGCCCCATCTTCGAGCCGCAGCCGATGGCCAGCGCCACCCACACGGGATGGAAGCCCAGCAGTTCCGGCCTGGCCATGCTGCCGAGCATTCCCACCGCCGTCACCATCGCCACCGTGGCGGAGCCTTGCGCGACGCGCACCACCGCCGTCACCGCCCACGCCAGCGGCAGGATGCCGATGCTGTAGGTCGCCGATAACTCCTGGAGCCGCGCACCAATGCCGGTCTGCTGGAGCACGCCGCCAAACGCTCCGCCCGCCGCGATGATGAGGATGATCAGCCCCGCCTCTTCCAGCGCGATGCCCACGCCCTTGTCCATCACCTCGGCGGTCTTTTGCTTGCCCTGCCACAGCACGGTGCCCAGCGCGATGAGCGCCGCGATGCCCAACGCGATGGTCGAGTCGCCCAGCACGCGGATCAGATCAATCACCCACGGACACCCCGCAAACCATCGCGCGTAAAGTTCCGCGCCGCCCTTCGCGTCCAGTGGCGTGGCTGCGCTGATGAGGAGGACCGGCAGGATGATGGGCAGCGCCGCCAACCAGAACGGTGGCAGTTCCTTTTCATCGCGTTGCAACAACGCCTCCACGTCGGTCAGCGAAGTCTTCACCGTGTCGCGCAGCGGAATGTCCAGCCGGTGGTTGATCCAGTGCGCGTAGAGCTTGCCCGCGCCCGCCGTGATGGCCCCAACTGCGCAGCCGGCGAGGATCATCACGCCCATGTCCACGTTCAGCGCCTTGGCCACGAAGAGCGGGCCCGGCGTGGGCGGCACGAGCGAGTGCGTCATCGTCGCACCGGCGATGATGCACAGGACGTAGAGTGTGTAGTCGCGCCCGGTGCGCAGCCGCGTGGCCTTGCCCAGTGGGATCATCAGCAGGAATACCGTCTCGAAGAACACCGGGATGCCCAGCAGGAAACCACTGGCGAGGAAAGCCAGCGGCGCGCGGTGCTCGCCCAGCACCCGCAAGGTGGAGCGCACGATGCGGTCCGCGCCGCCGCTGTCCAACAGGCACTTGCCCACGATGGACGCGAACGCGATCAGCACGCCGATGCCGCCGACCGTATGGCCGAATTGCAGCGTGACGCGCTTGATGACTGGTTGGTCCGCCGCCGCCTGGGCAGCCTCGGGTGAAAGGCCCTTGCCAAGGCCGTGCTTGACGATGGCCTCCGTCGGCGTAAGCGCGGCGACAACCAGCGCGCCCAGCACGAGCGCAAGGAATGCGTGGAGCCGCAGTCCGAGGATGCCGCCAAGCACCACGACCATGCCGAGCAAAAAGATCCAGAGTGAGTCCATGACTTTCGGAGCGAACCGGGCGTCGCGCGGATTCTCCCGATGACGCGTGGGCGTGTCGAGGCGCGAGTGCACCGCCACGGCACTTCACCGGTTCGTGAAGAGCTCCCAATCACCTGCCTGCGCGAGGAGCTTCAGCGGCTCGCCCCGCGCGAGCGCGCGGGAACTCGTCAGGGAACCCTTGAAGCCCACCACCAACACGCGCTGCGAGCCGGCGAGCAGGTTGCCGTAGATGCGGTCGTCCTTCAGCACGCGGTCGCCGAAGCGGTCGCGGTTGCCGGGGAACTCGAAGGGCATCCGATGCTCCGGCAGTCCAGACAAGTAGGGCCGCTGCGTGGAGCTGATCACCGGGTGCGCATAGAACGGCAGCCCTTGCGGGATGCGATGCCGGATGATGACGAGGTCGCCCGCCTGGAATTCGCGCTTCAGGGCGAGCCCCAGTGGCTTGAGCGTCTGGTTGCTGCGCAGCTCCGTCTCCACCAGCGGCGTGAGCGCGACCATTGCGAGGAGAGCAATGGCGGCCAGTCCGGCGGCCCAATGCGCGCTGAGCGCCGCCGACCACTAGCGGCTCTCGATGGCGACCACCACGAGCAGCAGCGCGGCAGCGAACGGCGTGAACTTAACCCAGAGCTGGTCCTGAACCTTGAAGCCAAACCAGCAGACTGCGGGAAAGACAACCAAGGGTAGCACTGCGCCCGCAGGCAGCGCGCGCCAGACCCAGCGTGGGACCTCGGCCTCCGTCGTTCCCCAGTCCGGCCACCGCAGCGCCACGAGCGCGGCGAGCGCGGGGAACAGCGGCAGGATGTAGTGCATCAGCTTCGCGCTGTTCAACGAAAAGAGCACGAAGGTAACGCCGGCCCAGACGCTCAACACCAGCCACGCCTCCTGCGCCCGGGCATCCAGCGAACGCCAGTGCGTCCGTCGCCAGAGCCAGCCCAGCAGAAGCGTCCACGGCAGGACGCCACCGATCAGCACCGGCACGAAAAACCAGAACGGTTGGGCGCGGTTCTTCGCCGCCGCCTGCACCGCATGGCCGACGATCTGCCCCTTGACCATGAACTCGAACGAGTGCGGCACTGTTTCCCAGACCATCCAGAACCACGGCAGCGCCAGCGCGGCGAACAACGGAATTCCCGCGAGCGCGCCGAACAACAGGATGCTGAGACGCGGGTCGGGCACCCGGTTGCCTTGCCAGAGCACCGCGCCAAACGGCGTCAACGTGTAGTCCTCCGCCTTGACGGCTGGAGCGATTCCCCGCCGCCACCACAGCAACGCGCCAAAGGCAACCAGCGGGATGACCAGCGCGATCGGTCCCTTCGTCAGGAAGCCGCCCGCCATCGCCGCCCACGCGCCCAGCTGCCACGCGAAGCTGAGCTACGCCGCCAACCCGCGCGCGTCCGCCACCGGATCCACTTCCTCCTCCCCAGCCTCCGTTGATGGCTGATCGCCGACGGCTGACCGCTCCTCCAACGCATCCAGGCTCCGCCAGCTTCGCCAGAAGCAGTAAACCGCCCACGCGATGAACTGCGTGAGAAACATGTCCGTGGTCAGCATCCGCGCCATCACCCATGCCAGCGCGGATGTGCCGAAGACCAACACCGCCGCGCGGCCCGCCGCCCCACCCGCGACGGAGCGCACGAGGAGGAAAGTCGCCCACGCCGCGCTCAGGCCCGCCAGCGCGAGCGGCAGACGCACGGCCCATTCGTTCACGCCGAAGACCGAGAGCGACGCGGCGACGGCCCAGTAAGTGAGCGGCGGCTTGTCGAGGTGCGGCACATACCAGATGTGCGGGACGAGCCAGTTCCCGGTCTCGACCATCTCGCGGGCGATCTCGGCGTAACGGCCTTCGTCAGGTTCGTTGAGCGAGCGCGTGCCGAGCAAACCGATGAACAGCAGCGCGACGAACGGCAGGAACCACCACGGGGTGCGTTGGTCGGAGTCGGCGGGAGGCACGGCGAAGTTGTAGCGGGCGGGAGTCGGGGGAGAAAGTGATTAGTGATTAGTAATTAGTCGGGCGGCGAAGATGGCCACGGTGTGGACTAATCACTAATTACTAATCACTTCTTCGCCGCTCAGTTCAGCAAGTGCTCCCTGTAGAACAGGATCGTCGAGAGGAACTGAAAGTCCGCGTTGCGCTTCTTCGCGAAGCCGTGGCCTTCGTCCTTGGCCATGATATACCAGACCTTGCCGCCGGCGTCGCGGATGGCCTTCACCATCTGCTCGGACTCGGTGAGCGGCACGCGCGGATCGTTCTTCCCTTGCACGACGAAGAGCGGCTTCGTGATGCGCGCAGCGTGGTTGGCGGGCGAGATGCGTTCCAGGAACTCCTTCATCTTCGGATCGCGCTCGTCGCCGTATTCCACGCGACGCAGATCACGGCGGTAGTCCTGTGTGTTGTTGAGGAAGGTGACGAAGTTGGAGATGCCCACCACGTCGATGCCGCAGCGCAGGATGTCCGCATAAGTCACCATGCACGCCAGGCTCATGTAGCCGCCGTAGCTGCCACCGGTCACCGCGATGCGGTTGCGGTCGAAGTCCGGCTGCCGCGCGATCCACGCGAGGATCGTGGCGATGTCGCGCACGGAGTCCTCGCGCTTGAAGCCGTTGTCGAGGGTGAGGAAGGTCTTTCCGTAGCCGGCCGAGCCGCGGACGTTGGGATACACGATGGCGATGCCCAATTCGTTGAGGAAGTAGTTGTTCCGCGCCTGGAAACCGGGACGGGACTGGCCCTCGGGTCCGCCGTGGATGCTGATGATGGCCGGGCGCGGGCCGGGGAACTTCTTCGGGTCGGGCCGATAGACGATCGCGCTGATGAGCAGGCCGTCGAAGCTGCTGAGCTTGATGATTTCCGGTTCGACGAAGCTCTCCGGATTCAGGCCGCCGGTCTCGCTCTCGGTCCAGCGCTCCAGCGTCCCGCTGCGGCGGTCGTAGGCATACACATCGTAAGGCGACTTGGCGGAACTGAGGTTGAAGGCGAGGTCGTTCCCGTTGGCGTGCCATTCCAGATTGCTCACCGTGCCGAGCGGCAAACGGGGTTTGGGCAGGAGCTTGCCTTTGTTGGCCTCCATCAGGTTCAAGGTGCCCACGCCTGCTTCGTTGGTGACGAAGGCGATCACCTTGCCGTCGGGTGACTGCTCGAACTCCTCCACGTCCCACGAGATGTTGGCCGTGAGCGTGGTCTGGTTGCCGTCCTTCAAGTCGATGCGGATGAGTTGCTGGAACTCTGAATCGTCATCCGAGGTGGCGTAGATGGCCTTGCCATCCTTGGCGAACCGCGCGTGGCCGTAGGCAACCTTGTCCTTGCTCGGGCGAGTGAGCTGCGAGCGCTTGCCGGTGCGGGCGTCCACGAGGTGCAGGTGGCTTTCGTTGATCGAGAGGTATTGCAGCACGAGCAGCAGGCTGTCGTCCGGCGACCAATCGAGCACGCCCCAGCCTCCGCCGGAGAGTTCCGTGAGCAGGCGGTCAGTCTTCGGGTCGGAGGGATTGATCACCCAGATGTCATTGTCCTTGCCGGTGCGGCGCGTCGAGGTGTAGGCGAGGTAGATGCCGCCGTTGGCGAAGCGCGCGCCGGTGTTGCGGGATTTGCCGTCGGTCAGCAGCGTGCTTTTCCCGTCCTGCACGTCGTGGCGGTAGAGTTGAAAGAACTCTCCGCCGCCGCTGTCCTGGGAATAAACGAGGTAATCCCCCGCCTTGGGGCGAAACTTCGCCGAGCCCACCGGCTCGGTGCCGAAGGTCAACTGCTTCCGGGCGCCACCGGGTGCGCTGACGCGATGAAGCTGTGGCGTGTCCGCAAAGCGCGTGGTGATGAGCATCTCGCGCCGGATGGGATGCCAGCCTTGGAAGGCCGCCGCCCGAAATTCAAGGTAGCGCGCCACGTCGCGCCGCAGTTCCGGCGTGATGGCAGGGACGCCCTCGACCACGAGGTTGTCCGGCATTTGGGCGGACGCGGTGAAAGCCAGGGCGAGCAGCAGCGAGACGAGCTTCTTCATAAACGCGCCCAGCGGTGTAACAGAAACCGGCCCGCGGGCAAACGACTTTGCTCGACTTTGCACGCAGCCGTCGGCAGGTCCGCAAGTTGCCGCTTGGATTTCGCTCTCCCCCAGCCATCATCCAACGGCAAGGCACCATGACCGCCCGCCCGCTCGTCCTCATCCTCTGCACCGGGAATTCCTGCCGCAGCCATCTCGCGGAAGGGCTGCTGCGTCAGTTTGCCGGGGACATCCTCGAAGTGGCCAGCGCTGGCTCCCGGCCCGCCGGCTACGTGCACCCGCTCGCGATCCAAGTGATGCGCGAAGCGGGCGTGGACATTGCCGCGCACACCTCGAAGCACGTGAACGATTTCCTAAGCCGCAAGGTGGAAACGGTCATCACTGTCTGCGGCAACGCGGACCAAGCCTGCCCCGTGTTTCCCGGCCAAGTGAACCGCCACCACTGGCCCTTTGATGATCCCGCGCACGCGACCGGCACGGAGGCGGAGCAGCTTGCCGTGTTCCGCCGGGTGCGGGACGAAATCGCCGGCGTGTTCCGCGCCTATGCAGCCGGGCGGCGGGATGCGACCAAGGCAAAGGGCGGAACCTGAGTTCCGCCCATGGCGCAAAGGCTGGGTGGGCGCTTACTTCGCAGCGGGCGCGGGCGCAGCGGCACCGGGCACGAGCTTGGCTTCCTTCTCCTTCAC
>JBJTAU010000530.1:0-11127 GCA_046090965.1 Limisphaerales bacterium
CGTCATAACGCACCGGCCCGCCCGACTCCACGAACCACAGCCGCGCTTCCGCCGGCACGGACGCGGCGAACTCCGCCCAGTTCTTCCAGCGCCGCCACTCGACGTGCTGCCAGTAGTCCATCCCCGCGCGTTTGAGCGTCGCATCGTCGAGCTTGAATCCGAACGGCTCAATGAGATGCAGCGTCGTCCGCGTCGCCGCGCACAGGCGGGCGATGTTGCCCGTGTTGGGTGTAATCTCCGGCTCGACAAGGACGACGTTCATTCCGGGCGCGGCTTCGGGTGCAAGTTCTTCGGGTCGTAGAGCACCCGCCACAAAACCAGCCCGTGCGCCGGCGCCGTCATGCCGGCGACGACGCGGGTGCGCTGCGCGAGAATGCCGCGCACCGCGTCACGCGGAATCTTCCCTTCGCCGACCTGCACCAGCGTCCCCACGATGCCCCGGCACATCCGGTAGAGAAACCCGTCCCCCTCGATGACGAACGTCAGCAACGGCCCGCGCCGCCTGACCTCGCAACGCGCCAACGTCCGCACTGTCGAGTCCGTGTCGTAGCTCGGGTTCACCCGAAACGAACGGAAGTCGTGCCGCCCGACGAAGTCCTGCGCCGCCGCCCGCATCGCCGCGAGGTCGAGCTTCCGCTTGAAGTGCCACGCCTGCGTGCGCAGCAATGGGTTCATCGCGGGATGATTCCAGACGAAGTAGCGGTATTCCTTCCCCGCCGCGCTGAACCGCGCGTGAAACTCTGCCGGCATCCGCCGCACGGCTTGCACGCGAATGTCCTCCGGCAAATGCGCGTTCAACGCGAGCAGCAGCCGAGCCGTCGTCATGCGCCACTCCGCCCGAGTCACCTCGAAGTGCGCCGCCATCCCCAATGCGTGAACCCCCGCATCCGTGCGGCTGGAACCAAACACCTTCGGCCCGCTCGTGAACAACTTCGCCAGTGCCGCCTCGACCAACGCCTGCACGCCCACGCCCGTCTTCTGCGTCTGCCAGCCATCGTAAGCCGTGCCGTCGTAGGCAATGGTGAGTTTTAATTTGACCATGCTCACGGGGATTTGGAGCCACAGATGAACACAGATGAAACACAGACGGGGAAATCAATCAGGAAAGCAGGAAGCCAGGAAAAACTCGTCGTCACCAAGCCCAAGCCTCCTGCCTTCCTGCTCTCCGTATGGACCATCTGCTCCTCGTCTGTGTTCCATCTGTGTTTCATCTGTGGCTAAGAAATCTCAGCTCACGCTGTCCAAAAAGCTCTGCAACAACACCGCCGCCGCCGTGGCGTCCACTCTGCCCTTCTGGTCCTTCGCCTTGTGGCCGGCCTCGCGGAGCATCCGCTGCGCTTGCACCGTCGTGAGCCGCTCGTCCCAGGTGCGGATCGGCACCGTGACCGTCTCGCACAACTTCGCCACGAACGCGCGCACCTTCTCCGCCGCCGGGCCGAGCGATCCATCCATGTTGCGCGGCAGCCCGACGATGATCTGCTCCGGCTTCAACTCGGCAAGCACCTGATTGAACCGCTGGAGAAACTCCTCCCACGGCTCCGCCGGGACGAACTCCAGCGGCCGGGCAATCATCCCCAATTCATCGCTCACCGCGACGCCGACGCGGACCGTTCCGTGGTCAAGGGCAAGGACTCTCATTTTTACTTACTCAGTGGAAATCCGCTTTGGAGACGCCAAGAACGCTGACAATGAAGGCGCAACCTGCACCATCTCACCCGTCTCGTGGTCGTGGAATACAACCTCGGGGTCGGCTGTGCCCGGTTTGATGAGGTAGTCGTTGCCGCAACCATCGTTTGCGAAGGCAAAATACGGTTCACAACCGGGCCAAGCTTCGCGCACGGAATCCATGTCCGCCGGTTCATAGAAGGCAATGAACCACGGCCCGTTCTCGTCCGTTGTGTGAGCCACTTCCACTTCGAAATCGCCGCGCAGGATTTCCTCCTTATTTGAGTATAGCTGTTTAAGCTGCTCTGGCAGCGTGGCATTGAAGTGCGCTTCCACGGCTGCAAATTCAGGCGCTAGCAACCGCTCCTGAAAGTGGCGCGATTGCTCCTCAATCTCCGCCTTGGTGGGCGTGCGCCGAAACAGCTTGTCCATCAGCCAGAGAAAACCGACGCCAAGTGCTGCGATGGTGAACAAGTAAACCACCGGCACCATGAACTCGGTAAGCGAGCCGATCATAGAGTCTTCATCACCTTCGCCGCTGCGCTGACCGTCGCCGCGATGTCTGCCTCGGTGTGAGCGGTGGAGAGAAAGCCGGCCTCAAACTGCGATGGCGCGAGATACACGCCCTCGGCCAGCATGCCGTGGAAGAACTTCTTGAAGCGCTCGCGGTCGGCGTGCATCGCGTCGGCCAGGTTCCAGACGGGGCGGTCGGTGAAGTAGCCGCAGAACATCGAGCCGCAGCGGTTGAAGGTGACGGGGATGTCAGCGGACTTGGCCGCGTCGCGCAGGCCGGCTTCGAGGGCGGAGCCGAGGGCTTCGAGGCGGTCGTAGGCGGAAGAATGCGGAGTGCGGAGTGCGGAGTGCGGAGTGGCCGAGGTGTTCGGAGGTGCGCCAGCGGATTCCGCATTCCGCATTTCGCATTCCGCATTGCCAAGCTCTTCCAGCGCCGCGATGCCAGCGGCCATGGCGAGGGGGTTGCCGCTGAGGGTGCCGGCTTGATACACGGGGCCGAGCGGCGCGAGGCAGTCCATGATGTTGGCGCGCCCACCGAACGCCCCGACGGGCAGGCCGCCGCCGATGATTTTGCCGAACGTCGAGAGGTCCGGCCTGATGCCAAAGCGTTCCTGCGCGCCGCCGGGCGCGAGGCGGAAGCCGGTCATCACTTCGTCGAAGATGAGCACGGTGCCCTGCTCGGCGGTGATCTGGCGCAGGAATTCCAAGTAGCCCGGACGCGGCAGATAGAGGCCCGCGTTGCCCGGCACCGGCTCGATGATGATGGCAGCGATTTCGCCCCGGTTCGCGGCAAAGCACGCCTTCACCGCGTCCACATCGTTGTAGGGCAGCACGAGCGTGTGCTTCGCGAAGTCCGCCGGCACGCCCGCGCTGTCCGGGTTGCCGAACGTCAGCGCGCCGGAGCCGGCTTTCACCAGCAGGCAGTCGGCGTGGCCGTGATAGCAGCCGTCGAACTTGACGATCTTGTCCCGCTTCGTGAAGCCACGCGCGAGGCGGATGGCGCTCATGCAGGCTTCGGTGCCGGAGTTGCACATCCGCACCTTGTCCACGCTGGGCACAAGCGACTTGATGAGCCGCGCCATCGCGACCTCGAACGGGTTCGGGATGCCGAAGCTCGTGCCGTGGTCTGCGGCGGCCTTCACGGCGGCAATGATCTTCGGATGCGCGTGCCCGAGAATGGCCGGCCCCCCGGTGCCGACGTAGTCAATGAGTTCGTCGCCGTCCACCGTGGTCACGCGCGAGCCGCGTGCGGACTGGACGAAGAACGGCTGACCGCCCACTGCACGGAACGCGCGCACGGGCGAGTTCACGCCGCCGGGGATGTGCTGCAATGCTTCGGCAAAGAGTGCTTCGGACTTGGCCCGCGAAATCATGGAAGGAAACTAGCCGCAGCCGCGGGCGGAGGACGAGTGTGAAGTTCCCTCCACTGCGCCAAGTGTGGACGGCGGCCAAGTCACTCCTTACGCTGCGCGCGATCATGTTGCTGCCCCCAATTCGACGAAGCCTGCTCGCGCTGGCCGTCGTCGTGTCGCTGGCAGCGTGGCCGCGCGCGGCACACGCGGAACAAGTCGTCATCACCGAGATCATGCACAGCCCGCCGCGCCAACTGCCGGCGTGGGTGGAAGTCTGGAATCAAACCGCCACGCCGTTCGACATCGCACGCTGGCGGCTGACGGGGAACATCGACTTCACCTTTCCCGAGTTCACCGCGACCAACGCGGCCGACTCATTCCTGCGCGCCTTCGAGCGGATCGTGATTTCCAGTGCGACGCCCGAGGCGACGCGCGCGGCTTACACCAACCTGCCGGCCAATGTCCGCGTCTTCGGTCCGTGGGTCGGCCATCTCGTGCCGACGGGCGACCGCATCACGTTGCAGGACAAAAATGGCGTTGTGGTCTGTCGCGTTCGCTACGGCGATCGCGGCCCATGGTCGTCCGCAGCGAATGGCGCGGGGCACACGCTGGTTCTGCGCGACAGCAACCGGAAGGTGGACGATGCGCGGAACTGGACGGTCAGCGCGCAGCCGCTGGGCACGCCGGGCTTCGACCCGCGTCTGAGCGCGGAAGCCGCGGTGCGAAGACCTGATCCGGTGGCCGCGCCAGCGGGTGCGCGGCTCATGGATTTCGCGGATTCGTGGCGGCATTGGTCACGCGCCGAGCCGGTGCCGGCGAATTGGTTTGCGCCCAACTTCGATGACTCGGCCTGGCCGCAAGGCCCCGGCCTGCTGGGCTTCGGCGGCGCGCCGCTGCCCGGCCCCGGCTTGCGCACGCGGCTCCCTGCCGGGCAAATCACTTACTACTTTCGCCGCGCGTTTGTCTTCAACGGCGACCCGGCGAAAGTCGCCGTCGTGCTGGATCAGGTCCTCGAGGACGGCGCGGTCTATTATCTTAACGGCAAGGAAGTCGCGCGGCCGGGGATGCCCGCCGGTCCCATCACGCGGGACACGCTCGCGGAACGCGGCGTCAGCACGGCCGAGGAGGAACTGGCTGCGTTTACGCTGCCAGCGGGTGCCCTCGTGCGCGGCACAAACGTGTTCGCAGCTGAAGTCCATCAAGTCGGCCCGCAGAGCTCGGACATCACTTTCGGCCTGCGGCTGACGGCAACTACGGCCGCCGCTGCGCCCGTGTCGGCGGACGTCCCGGTCTGGACGGGCCTCGTCGGGCCGGTGCGCTTGAACGAGGTGCAGTTTGCCGCGCAAGGCACCCGGCTCGACTGGGTCGAGCTGTTCAACGCCGGCCCCGTCGCCCCGAACCTGGACCGGCTGTTCCTCGCGTCGCGCGCGGACTTCAGCGACCGCGTGCCGCTGGGCGGGACGCTCGCGCCGGGCGCGTGCCGCAGTTGGCCGGTGCCGTTCGCTGTGCGAAACCGCGAGGTCACGCTGTTCATCGTGGACGACACCGGGATGGTGCGTGACGCGTGGCTGTTCGAAACGCCGCGCAAAGGGCTGAACTTGCAGGCGTCCCCCCACGGCGCGAAGGAGTGGTTCGCCTCCGATCAACCCAGCCGCGACAGGACCAACAGCCCGGCGCGCAACACTGACATCGTCATCAGCGAGATCATGTTCGACCCTCCGTATCCGCACCGGAAACTCGGCTTCATCGAGCTGTTCAATCGCGGCCGCGCGGTGGTGGACGTGGGCGGGTGGGCGATCACCGGCGGCGCTTACTACGAGCTGCCGCGCGGGTGGAAAATTCGCCCGGGCGAATTTCTTGTGGTGGCAGAAGACGCGTCGCTGCTGCGGCAGACGCACGGCAACGTAGATGTCACGGGCAACTGGTCGGGCAAGCTCGCGCACGGCGGCGACTTGGTGCGGCTGGTGGATGAGCGCGGCAATCTGGTCTGTCAGGTGGACTATCAAGTCGGCGGCGACTGGCCGGAGCTGACGCGCGGCGCCGGCAGCAGCTTGGAGCTGATTCATCCTTTGCTCGATGGTTCGCTGCCCAGTGCGTGGCGCGCGAGCGATGAGTCGGCCAAGAGCGAATGGCGCACTTACTCCTGCACCGGCACGAATTTGCAGCTCCGGGCGGAAGGCGCGCCGACGGATTTCAAGGAACTGCACTTTCACCTCGTGGGCGATTCGCATATCGCGCTCCGCAACATCCAGCTCCTGCTCAACGGCGAAGGCACGAACCTGCTTGTGAACGTCCACCGGCTCGCGACGAACGGTTCGAGCGCCGCCGGCTGGCTCGCGCAGGGAAACCACTGGGCGAGCTACTTCACGAATGGTGAGCTGCACCTCGTCGCCGATGGACACGGTGACAACCGTCCGAACCGCGCGGAGTTGGACTGCGTGGCCATCGAGAAGGGGCGGCGTTACGAAGTCCGCTTCGAGGCGCGGTGGATTTCTGGCACGCCCCGGCTCATTGCGCAGACCTGGGACCACAGCATCGGCGATTCGTTCCTCATCCCGCCGCCGGCCGCGCTGGGCACGCCGGGTCGAAAGAATTCGCGCTGGCTCTCCGCGCCGCCGCCGCAGGTGGACACGCTGCGCCACAGCCCCGCCGTGCCGAAAAGCAAGGACACGGTGAAGGTCACGGTGAAGGTGACGACGGCCCGGCCGCTGCCTCCCGGTGCCGTGAAACTCTTCCACCGGCCCGACAGCGACGCTGGCAACAAACCGTGGCAGTCGCGGGACATGTCTGACGACGGCCTCAATGGCGATGAGTTCGCCGGCGACGGCGTCTTCACCGCGCTCTTGCCCGAGTATCATGCGCAAGGCCAGGTCGTGCAGTTCTACGTGGAGGCAGCCGGCGCGGACGGCGTCCGCACGAGCATCCCCCGGCGCGGCGCGGACTGGCCGGCGCTGTTCGTCATGGACGACCGGAACGTGCGGCGCGATTTGCGCGTGGCCCGCTACGTGATGTCGGCGTTTGACTACGGAGCCATTGGCAACGGCAACTCGCCCAAGTATGGCTTCCTGTTTCCGCGCCTCTCGAACCACTACTTCAACTGCACCTTCATCCACGACGAGCGCGACATCACCTATGGCGCGGAAATCCGCACCGCTGGCAGCCCGTGGACCCGCGGCGGCGACCTGAGCCGCAGCAAGGTGAAGCTGCCGCACGAGTCTGCCTTCCGCGCGCACACGAAGCTCACCTACGACAACGACGCCGAGGGCGGGAACCGTTACCACAACCGCCTCACCCGCTACTGGCTTTACCTGCTCGGCGAATCGGTGAACGAAAACGAGTTCGTCCACTACCTGATCAACACGTCCGGGCCAATGCTGCGCGAAGAAGTCGAGCCGGTGGGCAACGACCTCCTCGACCGCATCTGGCCGCGCGGACACTACGGCGACCTCTATCGCATCGACGACGAGTGGTGGTTCACGGACGCCTGGGGCCAGTCGGCGCAGGATGCCAACTGGGTTTACAAAGGCACCGACTCCCCCAGCCGCTACCGCACCGAGTGGATGAAGCGCAGCAACGAGGCGCAGGACGACTTCACTGCCCTCATCCAGCTCTTCAAGCTCTTCAGCGACGGCAAGACGTCTCGTTTGCAACTTGAGGCGATGCTTGATCCTTACGCGCTGGCGAAAGCGATCGTGGCGCGCGGCTACATCGGCGATTGGGACACCTTTGTGATGCATCGCGGTAAAAACGCCTACCTCTATCGCCGCCCCACCGACGGACGCTTTCAGTTCCTGCATTGGGACAGCGACTTGGGTTTCGATGTGAACGGCAGCTTCTGGGGCGGGCGCGTGGAGTTCTGGCTGAACAAGCCGTGGAACCGCCGGCTTTGGGCGGCCTACCTGGTGGAACTGCTGGAGCATTACACGAAAAACTCCGCGCGGTTGGACGCCTGGTTTCAGGCGGAGGAAGACGCGAGCAACTCGTTCAACGTGGACGCAAACGCTTACCGAAATTTTTGTGCCGCCCGCGAGATCAAGGCCCGCGAGGCGCTCGGCCCGAACGCGCGGCTGGAGTTCAAGATCACCGCCGTCAACGGCGCGACGGTGAGCACCAACGAGCCGATCACGACCGTCGAGCAAAGCCTCACGGTCACGGGCACCGCACCCTACGGCGTGCTGCACGTCTTCGAGGAGCACCGGCCCGCACAGCGCGCCGAGTGGACCAGCGATGCGGCGTGGAAGTTGGCGGGCCTGCCCCTCGCGCTGGGAGAAAACACTTTCACCTTCGTGGGGGTGGATCAGGCGGGCCGAGTGCGCAAGAAATCCAAGCTGACCGTGGTGCGCAAGCCCGGTTCGACCGGAGGAAAATGAAGTTCAGCTCGACGCTCAAGGCACTTGGCGCACGCGGCAGAAGCGCTTCGCCGTGCCCGCCCCGCCGGGGTCGGTGATGAGCGTGGTGTTGGCCGTCGCGGTGAAGTTGGCGAGCACGGGCGTCCAGGCTGTGGCCGGGAACGCGGTGGCGCGCTCTAGTGTGTATTTCGTGCCGGGGTAGGTCGTGACGGTCACTAGGTTGTCCGTGCCAAACGGCTTCACCGAGAGAATGCCCATGCCCAGCCGCACGAACTTCGCCACGGCGGGCACGCCATTGGTGTTCATGATGAACAGCATGTGGTGGCCCGGCGGGCAAAGATTCGGGTCGCTCGGCGCGGTGACGATGAGCTGGCCGTTGCCGATGGCAAATGGGAGGCGATTGATGCGCTGGTTCTGATCGAAGGCGTGCGTCGTGTTGCCGGGGCGAATCCACACGACGTTGGTGATGCTCGCGGCGTCCGGCGTGGTGACCGTGAATTTCTCTCCGTAGGTCACATTGCCCGGCGCGCTCGTGATGGTCGGGCGCGCGCCCCGGAAAAGATACGGCGGGGAGTAAATCTCGATGCTCGGCTCCGCGAGGTCGTCGGGCGGGTTCGGGTGGCCGCCACCGGTCGCGGCGACGCGGCCGTCGGGGAGCAGAAGGGCATTGGCGTGATAGCCGCGATAGCGGACGTTCGGCGCCATTGGCGTCCAGAGTTCGGTCACTGGATCCCACATTTCCGACATGAGCACCTTGCCCGCGGCGATGTTGAAGCCCGGCGAACTGCTGCCATTGCACAGAAACACTTTTCCGTCTGGCAACAACACGGCGGTGCCGTGGCGGCGGCCGGTATTCGCCGGCGTCGTCGCCCGCCAAGTGGGCGTCGGGTCGTTGAGGTTGATGACCTCGGTGACGCGGCTGGGATAAACCGTCGCGGTCGTCGCGTAGATGCTCGGTTACGTGTAGCCCTCGGGGACGTTGCCGCCGTGGATCATCACCTTGCCGTCGTCGTAGAGCACCGAGGTGCCGTAATCGCGGTAGTCCAGGCTGCTGGCGGCCACATCGGCCCACAACCCCGTGCCCGTGGTGTCGAGGTAGCGCGACTGCTTCTGCGGCCCGGCGTTGAAGACCTTGCCGTTGGGCGCGAGATACATGAAGGGGTAGTAGTTCGCCCACGCGGGGAAGACCCCGTGCTGCGCGGCCGCGTTGGAGAGGTTTCGCCAGGTGCTGCTGGCGATCTGCCAGATTTGCGCGGTCTTGTTCACGTCGGTCGGGATGTCCACGGTGCCGCCTTCGACGAGTTGGTCGCCGTTGCCGAGCATCGTGACGGTGGGATACCAGCGGCCCGCGTTCATGTCGGGCAGGCGCGTCCAGAGATTTGAGACTGGGTCGTAGATGCTGGCCTTGATTTCACCCACTCCGTCCGCGATGTGCCCGCCGGGCACGAGCAACCGCCCGTCCGCCATCAACCCGTGACCCGCGCAGAAAAGGTCATAGCCCGGCCAGGGTGCCAGCGTGAAGGTTCCCGCATTCACGTCCCAAAGGTAAGGTCGTCCATCGGTGCCGCCGAAGACCGTGTCGAACGGCGCGCCTCGATCCCACAGCACGACCTTGCCCGTGGGCAGCAGGTTGAGGTGGATGGGCACAATTGGACTGGGATTGACCGGCGTGTCGATCGGCGTGTCCCAGGCACCAACGCGCGTGGGGTCATCGTTGTCCACGATCGTCACGGTAGCGACCGCCTGCGTGTCCAATGTCACGCCGCCACCGGGATTGCTCAGGTGGACCGTGAACTGGCGGTTTGGCTGGATGGTCGGATTGTCGATCGGGGCGACGCGGAAGAACTTCACCAACTCCGTTGCCGTAAAAGTCAGCGTGCCGTTCGTGGCCACATAGTCCACGCCCGCGACGGCCGTCAGGTTCGAGGTCGCGAAGTTGATGGTCACATCGCCCGTGCTCGCGCCGTAGCGGCTGACGTAGATTTGCGCCGGGAACGTTTCCGGCGTCGCGTAGGTCGCAAAGCCAAAGCCAACCGTGCCGAGATTGGGCTGCTCGAACTTCACGTTGGTGTTGTCCAAATCGTGATCCGCCGTGAGGCCGCCGGTGCGCGCGCCGAACATCACGCGCGACTCGTAGGGCTGGAGACCCGTCACGACGAAATTCGTGCAGATGGTCACGGGCGCGCCGCCGTTGGGCGTGAGGATGACGCTCACGTCCGAGGTGCCACCGCCGGGCCGCACGATGATTTTCGCGTGAATCCACTGGCCGCTCTTCAGGTTGACCGCGCCGGCATCGAAGTCCTGGAGCCGCTGGCCATTGAAGTGGATCGAGACGTGGTTGCCGTTCAGGTCGCCGGTCTCGACGTTGTTGAACACGTCAAATCCCACGCCCAGCGAAGCCGCGATGCTTGGCTCCTGATAGAAGTTCCCGATGACGGCGATGGCGCCGGCCTGCCCCCACGTGAACGTGTCCAGCAACGCGAAGCCCAAGCCATCCGCCTGCCCCGTGATCCGGAATCAAACTCGGCGGTGATGAGCTTGTAGCTGCCCGCATCGCTCTTGGTGAAGGCCACGGTGTTGACGTTGCCTTGCGTGCTCGCGTGGACGAGACGGAGGAAATTCCCGGTCGGCCCGCCCGCGACGATCGCGGGCGCGGGCAGGACATTGTTCACCGCGAGGTCGTAGGCCGTCCCGCCCGTGTCAAAGTTCTGCACCGTATCAGCCCGAAGGAGCGGACCACTCACGAGCGCGCAGCTGACGACGGCCGTCCCCCGAACCGCCGCGGCGGACACCCGGCGCTGCGCCGGGCAGGGAATTGAATCGCAGTTGTTCATCACTTCAGCAATGCGGGCCACGCCTGAAAGATGACGGACTTGAACCACAGCCGCAACCCGGCAAAAGCCTGAGCCAAGCTCGCCACCGCCGGAGGCTTGTCCCCTGCGCGGATTGTCCAACCCTTTCCGTGCCTTGGCGGCCAGCGGACCCGCAAAGGAGAATGGTGGGCAAGGAGGGATTCGAACCCCCGACCAAATGCGTGTAAAGCATCTGCGCTAACCACTGCGCCACTCGCCCACACCAATGATGGCGATGTTGCCGAAGTGTGGGCGAATGACAAGCACGCTGCAGGGTGCTTGCACCGCGGGAACATCCTGGCTGAAAGTCCGCGTGTCATGTGTGCCCCGTCAGTCTCGGCACAAACAGCGGGCGCGCCGGTCTCCGGAACGATGGGCGCCGCGGCCGACTGGCTG